>JAIOIM010000313.1 GCA_019912505.1 Ignavibacteriaceae bacterium | reverse complement strand
TCGTTATTCACTCCCCTCGCCTTTAGAAGGAGAGGGGCAGGGGGTGAGGTCGGTGAGGCTTGTAGTTTACGATGTTCTCGGAAGAGAAGTTGCAAATCTTGTAAATGAGCAGCAACCGCCCGGCAATTACGAAGTAATTTTCGATGCTAAAAGTACAACAAACGGCAAACAGCTTGCGAGCGGAGTTTATATTTATAAAATTACGGCGGGAGCTATTAGCGCTGCTAAAAAATTTGTTTTAATAAAATAGGTAATAAATATCATGAAAGTGAAAACAAAATTTTTAATTGTAATTTCATCAGCAATACTAAGTAATATCGTTAACCTCAATGCTCAAACAGTGTGGAATAAACTCCAATCACCACTTTATCCGGCTACTCCATATGCTTATTTAGAGAAAAGTGACGGAACACTTTTCATTGGCACTGATATGGAGGGAATATTTCGTTCAACTGATAATGGAATAACATGGGAATTAACAAATAACGGAATTAATAGCGAAGTAATTACATGTTTTGCAGAGGATTCTCACGGATGGATTTATGCTGGAACCAATTATGGTTCTCACGGCGGAGTTATTGGCTGTTTATTTCGTACTAAAAACAATGGTGACTCATGGAACCTTATGATTAATAGTTCTCCGCGAGTTTATAATATTAATATAACTTCTGACGGAACTATTTTGGTAGGTCAAGAAGGCGGTATATACGTTTCAACTGATGATGGCGCAACCTGGCAAAACAGAAGAAATGGTTTAACTAATCAAAATGTCTTAACTATAGTTTCTTTTTCGGATTCCTTACTAATGGTTGCAACGAATGACGGAGTCTTTAAATCAACAAATACTGGACTAAACTGGTATGCACAAAATAATGGATTAATTATATCCGGAATTTATTACCAAACGCGAAGATTATTTTTTACGCAAGATACTTTATTCATTACATGTAAAACTGGATTATTTTACTCTACAAATTTTGGTAACCAGTGGTATTTTCGAAGCCCCGTGGGTGATCAGATAAAGGTGGATAATGAAAATATTTTTTATGCGCTTAAAGCTAATTATCTGTTAAAATCATTCAATGCCGGTTTATCATGGGATACTGTGTACACTTTCCCGGCTAACATTCCATATTTCGAGATAGCCGAAAATAAAATTCTGGTTAGTCAGCGCGGTGACGGACTATATATTTCTAATGATCATGGCAATTCTTTTCAAGCTTTTGCTTCTATACCATTTATTCCAGTTACAATAAATAAGTTCAAAATAATTGATAATGTATGGATTGTCGGTGCTGAAGATTATGGGATATACATTTCATCTGACGATGGTTTAAACTGGCAAAAAAGGGGACCTAACAACGGCTCTACCTATTATATCGAAAGAGATGGACTTGGGAACATCTACATTAATTGCGGTTCTAATATTTATAAAACCTCGAATTATGGAGATTCATGGACGCTTATACCCACACCAGAAATTACTACATATGTGTTTATGTTTAATTCATTATTCGTCACAAAAAGAAATGAATTATATGCCTCATATAGTGAATATTTATTGAAATTAAATAATGAAAATACATGGGATTCTATTGCCTATTTTTCATCAGTAGTTAGCTCACTTGGGGGAATATCGTCAATATATGTTAGCGAAGAAAATGACATTTATTTAGGTGTAACTGCTCATCAATATAATGATTTACGTTATTATACTTATTTAAAACGTAGGGACTGGAATAATTTTCAGATTATTTTTTATGAAAAAAGTAAATTCGCCGCTAATGAAAAGAATGAAGTATTTATAGGAAATAGTAAAATGTATAAAACTTCAAATGGCGGTGGTTCAATTTTTGCAATAAACAATGGTATCAACTATCTGTTGACGATTTCTATAAATATTATTAACGATAAGGAATTAATAGTTGTCGGCTCTAATGATAGTTACTATTCCGTTGATAATGGAGAGCATTGGTATTCTATTCATACACCATATATGCCATATGGTTTTTCTTCAATTGAAAAGGTCGGTGAAGGCTATTTTATTATTGCATCACGAAATGGTATTTACAGAAATTCAACTCCTGTTTCAGTTGCAAATGAAAACTTTATTTTTCCTAATAACTTTTCACTTCACCAAAACTACCCCAACCCGTTTAACCCGACAACTACAATAAAATACACAATCCCGGATTTCGTAAAGATGGGGCATGCCCCGTCTCTACATGTAAACCTAATTGTTTACGATATGCTCGGCAACGAAATTACAACGCTTGTAAACGAAGCCAAAGTGCCTGGTGAATATGAGGTTGTGTTTGATGCTGGAAAATATAAACTTTCGAGCGGTGTGTATTTTTACAGATTAACTTATGGCACTTTTATAGAAACAAAAAAAATGTGTGTACTTAAATAAAATTAAGGTATTACTTTAAAATCTTTTGGAGTTTATATGAAATCGTGCGTTACTATTATATTAATTGTTTTTGCCGTTACTTTTTCATTGGATGCTCAATGGTTTGTGCAAAGCAGCGGAACCGTACAAAATTTAAATTCTGTATCCTTTGCCAATAGTACAACCGGCTGGGCGTGCGGTGCCAACGGCCAAATTATTAAAACAACCGATGGTTTTAATTGGTCACCACAGACTTCGGGCACTTATAATAACTTAAAAAACATTCAATTTATCGACTCCGACAACGGCTGGGCATTTGGTTCAAATCAATTATTAAGAACAACAAACGGCGGCACAAACTGGAGTGTCTTAAATTTCTCCTCACCTATAGACGCATTCCATTTTGTTTCGGGCAATGTCGGCTGGCTAACAGCGAATGGTGGAATTTATAAAACCACAGACGGCGGATTAACATGGACTTCACAAAATGCCGTAAATATCGGTTACCTCGAATCGATTTTTTCCATCAACGAAAATTATGGTTGGGCAACAAACATGATAGCTTTAATAAAAACCACAGACGGCGGGAATAATTGGGTTCCCTATCCCAGAGTTTTTTTTACCGGCTCGCCAATGTGTTTAAAATTTGTAAATACTTTAACCGGCTGGTTTAGTCATAACACTCTCGGAAGTTATGTCGTATCAAAAACAACCGACAGCGGGGTTACATGGTTTGATCAAATAGCTGAGAGCTTTAAGTATATTGAATGTATCGATTTTCTAAACTCATCAACCGGTTACGCCGCGGGCTATACAATGTCTGGTCCAACCACACCTGAAAAAGGAATAATCAAAAAAACTACCGATGGCGGAACAACGTGGATAGAACCGTACAACGAAGTCGGGGGTCTCTCTTCAATTTTTATGGTGAATGAATTAATCGGCTGGGCGGTAGGTAAAGACGGCAAAATATTAAAAACCGTTAACGGCGGACTGCCTGTTGAACTTGTTGGTTTTACAGCGAATGTTAATAAAAATATCGTAAACCTCAATTGGTCAACTACTACGGAAACAAACAACAAAGGTTTTCAAGT
>JAIOIM010000034.1 GCA_019912505.1 Ignavibacteriaceae bacterium | reverse complement strand
GCATCCAGCAATCAATTTAATAACCTTACTTTTTCAACTTTTGAATTTACCGCAGAAGTTACAGAAACTGTTGTCTGGACACCCGGATTTAAAGGTATACTTTTGCGTGACAGCGTTGGCAATGTACTTAAAAACATACTAACACCGGAGCGGTTTACATATTTATGGAATAACAAATTGAGTAAATCCGTTTCGGAAACGGAACAAATAGGGGAAGATGCGCCAAGGGGCTATATTTTAGAGCCACCCTCTGGAAATAAACGAAAATATAACGATGGAGAACTGTTTACTTTCCGATTAACGCTTATTGGCCGGTTTACTGAATATTTAAATGACTTTGCTGAAGCGTTCGAAAAGCTTGGGACAGATTACTGGCTTGGCAGAAAAAAAGGATACGGTTGCGGAAAATATAAAATTAAAAGCGTAAATCTTATCAATAATAAAATTAACTACGATGAGGCAAACCAAACACAGAACAAAAACCTTGTTCTAAATTTTATTACCCCTACCCGAATTGTAAATGAGGAAACAAAAAAACCTCTGATGTACAACGGCAGCGATATTTTAACTTTCACTTTTTTATTAAAATCGCTCTATAAAAGACTTTATCTACTTGATAAAATAGTATGCGAAAATAACGAAACTAAATATTTACCCGAATCTGTTTTAGCATATACGGACGAAGTTAAAACTACAGGCTCATCGCTTATCTTTCATGACCTTGAAAACCATACAAGCAAAGGAATTCAAAAATTCGGCGGCTTTACCGGTGAGGTAATTTTCCAGGGAGATATTGCTCCTTATTTACAAATGATAAAGCTTGGCGAATCCCTTCATGTTGGTAGAGATTATGTTTATGGAATGGGGAGATATGAGGTGTTATAAACTGTAATATCGTAGTATAGAATTATTTCCAATTTTCCGGGATCATAATCTGTTTTACGATAGGGGTTCTTTGAAATATTGAATGACTCCGATTAAACGGAGTAAAACAACAAATAATTATGGAGTACTATGATGGAATTTTATAATCAGATCATATCTTATCCCTCCCTGCTTTACGGCTACTACCGCGTGAAAGAAAACGATGGAGCGGCTGGTGTTGACCGAGTTACTGTTGATGCTTTTGAAGATAATCTTCAAAAAAATATTAGCAGACTTAATTATGAACTTACCGTTGGTAAATATCAGCCGCTTCCTCTACTCGCATTTGAACGAAAGGATCCCCCCGAAAGCAATTCTTCTAAAAGTAGCAGAGATGATAAAATTCGTTTGCTTACTATCCCAGCTGTTAGAGACAGGGTTATTCAATCTTCTGCGTTGAACATTCTGGAACCGATAATAGACTCGGAACTTGAGGATGAAAGCTTTGCTTATAGAAAGGGATTTTCACGAGAAGGTGCAGCAAGAAGAATTAATAATCTGTTTAATAAAGGGTACTGCTGGCTGCTTGATGCAGATATTCGCAAATTTTTTGATACAGTAGATCATACAATTCTTTTTACACGGCTTGCTACATTACTAAATGATGATATGGCTATTGAGCTTATTAAAAAATGGGTGCAAGCCGAATACATTTTTAAAAATAAAAAAATTAAACAAACTATAGGGCTGCCGCAGGGTTCGGTTGTTTCTCCCATTCTTGCAAACCTTTATCTCGACAAGTTTGATGAGGAGATATCGAAAAGAGGCTTACATCTTGTAAGGTTTGCAGATGACTTTGTTATATTAACAAAAACAAAGACCGAAGCTGCAGATGCACTTAAGCTAACGCAAGAACTTCTTGCAGACTTGAAACTTGAGCTTAATATTAATAAAACAACCATTACAAGTTTTAACGACGGCTTTAAGTATCTCGGTTATCTTTTTCTCAATTCACTAATTCTGCCGGTCGGGGCAAAAGATAAAAGTAAACCTATACCTTTTGACGGGAAGACAGAAACCCTGATTGAAATAGAACGTTTTAAAGAAATAACTTCCCAAAAAGAAAAAGTAAAATCCTTTAAAAAAAACGCCGAGTCTACTGAGTTTGGTAAAAAGCTTCTTTTAGCATTAGAGAAAAAAGGCATTACGGTAGAGGATTTCATCTCGGCATTACGCCAGGATGAAGCAGTTCAAGCGGCAGACAAGAGTGAAGCAAAGGTTGTTAATGAAGACGAAACAGAAATTACAACGCCGGATGATAATGAAGGCACTAAATTAGAAAAAACAAAAGCCGGCTTATTACTTAATACTGAAGTTTATGCTTTTTCTGTTAAAAGAACACTTTATGTGCATACGCAGGGCGCGGAATTGAGGAAAGAAGGGGAAAGATTAATTGTTATTAAAAGTGATTCAGTTCTTATTGACATTCCTTCTTTACGTATTAGCCAGGTTATTATTTTCGGAAGCTGCTCTATAACACCGGCTGCTATGCAGTTTTGTCTTACCAATAATATTCCAATTACACTCCTTTCATCTTCCGGTAAATATTATGGTAAAGTTGAATCATCAAAGGGAAAAAATATAGAACTGGAGAGACTTCAATTTTTCACTTCAGTTGATGAAACATTTAACCTCGCTTTATCCAAGACGTGTATATCAGGAAAAATAACAAATACACGTACACTCTTACAAAGAAGCATTAAAAGGCGGTATGATACCGAGATAGAAGCAGTAATTAATAGTATGAAGAAATCTTTAATTGATCTAAGCAAAGCTGAAAACATTGAACAACTGCGTGGTATTGAAGGCAATGCCGCGGCAGAATATTTTTCCGTTTATGGAAGAACCCTCTTGAAGGAGACAGGTTTTTATCAACCCGTTTTTAAAAGAATAAAAAGACCACCTGTTGACCCAATAAATAGTCTTTTAAGTTTTGGTTACACTCTGTTAAGTGCCAACATATATTCTACCGTTTCGGCGTTAAATTTAAACCCGTATGTTGGTTTCTTTCATACAATCAGACAGGGGCATCCTGCGCTTGCAAGCGATTTAATAGAAGAGTTCAGGCATGTTATAGATTCGCTTGTAATCCAGGTTATTAATAAATCCATTCTTACGCGCAAGCATTTTTATTTTGTTAAAGATCCTGATACACCCTGCCTTTTAACTAAAGAAGGAAGAAAAGAATTCATTAGGCAGTTTGAGATTAAAATGAATAGAATAACAACTCATACACCAACAGGAAAGAAAGCCGACTACCGAAGATGTATCCTTTTTCAAGTACAACAGTATATTAAAGTTCTGAAAGGGGTAAAACAAGACTATGAACCAATGAAAATAAAATTATGAGAGAATTATGCGATTAATAATTATCTACAACATAAAAGACGAAAAAAAAAGGAGAATGACAGGTAGGCTGCTTCTTAATTATGGCGAAAAGATCAAAAACGGCGTCTTTGAATGCAGCCTTAATTACAATTACTATAAAAAACTTGGAGCAGGGCTTAATGCAATTGGTGCAAACCTGAAAGGTGAAGAATATATAAGAGTGTATCCGCTATGCCAGGATTGCAATAAAAAAATAAAATCGTACGGTAAAGCAAGAAGTGCCGCCGAGCCCCTCTATTATTTGGCATAATCCTTATTCCGGTTAGGAAAAACGGTTGGATAAAATTTCCAATCCAATTTAAGTTGTTATTCTTAGCTATTTATATATCTTATAAATACTTACGGTATAGTTTTAATCCTGTTATCCAACCGTTTTCATTTAAAAGTAAGTAAAAAAACTTGTTGCATAATCTATTATTATTTTTATATATTTGTATTGAGATAAAAGAAGCGGAATTTGCTATCCAACCGTTTTCGCCTTTGTAAATTATTATAAAACAAAGGTTTAGGATAGGGGCTCTTTGAATGACGTGAATGAATCAACGAATTGAAACTCAAATGGCGAAATGCTGTACAGCTCTAAGGCCTCAGCTTTGAATGACGTGAATGAATCAACGAATTGAAACTAATGAATAATTATCGGTATTGGTATTTGTTTGGCGCTTTGAATGACGTGAATGAATCAACGAATTGAAACTTTCTTCTTGCCTTCCGGTTACAAAAACACCAATCCCACTTTGAATGACGTGAATGAATCAACGAATTGAAACCTTTTCGTATTCCGATAATTTTGCCTTGTACATCTCTTCTTTGAATGACGTGAATGAATCAACGAATTGAAACTTCTGATTCCCGCCGCGTGGATTGTTTTTTCGAGCGCCTTTGAATGACG
>JAIOIM010000312.1 GCA_019912505.1 Ignavibacteriaceae bacterium | reverse complement strand
GTGTATGTGTCTATTTTTATCTCTTTAATTTTTGACACATTATCTGGAGAGTAGTAAATTATGGCTATGATGGCCAAGATGAGAAGTTTAGCCCCGGCATTTATTATAAGCGTTGGTGCGTTGTTTGTCCTTTTTATGGTTATTTCCGATTCGAACGTGTTAGAAGCTTTGGGCGGAAGAACTAATTCAATAGGTTCCGTAAACGGCGAGGAAGTAACCTATAACGAGTATGCTGAACTTCTTAATCAGCAGGTAGAATCGCAGAAAAAGCAAACTGGTAAAGATTTGGATGAAGAGCAGATGGAACAACTGCGCGAACAGGTTTGGGATGCGCTTGTTACACAAAAGCTTATAGCAAAGAAAATGGAGCAGTATGAGATTTCGGTAAGCGATGAAGAAATAAAAGATGCTATACTTGGCGAAAATCCTCCCCAATTTCTAAAACAAAATTTTATCGATTCCACAGGCGCGTTTAACCGCCAGATGTACGAGTCTGCATTATTTGATTCAAAAAATAGGGAAGCATTGCTTCAAGCAGAAGAGTATGTTCGTCAGACAAGACTTAGCGAAAAACTTCAAAGTATGCTCCTTGCCTCCGTAACTTTGAGCGAACAGGAAATAAAAAACAAATTCATCGATCAGAATATTACGATAAACGCAAATTATGCTCTTGTTGATGTTAATCAATATCCTGATTCGTTGTTTAATGTAACTGATGAAGATTTGAAAAATTATTACAACGAAAATTTGGATAAGTATAAAGTTGAAGGGCAGCGCAAATTAAACTTTGTTCTTTTTAACACCTTGCCTTCTGAAGAGGATAGTTTGACTGCAAAAAAAATGGTTAACAACATTACAGAAAGCTTTAAACAAGATACGTTAAGTTTCAAATCAACTGTTGAGATATATTCTTCAGCCCCTTATTCAAAAGATACGCTTGCTGTAAATGCTTTCCCCGAATCGATTGCAAACAAAATTTCTAGCACACAAAAAGGTCAGCTATTGGAGCCTGAGGCTACTCAGGAAGGATACGTCCTTTATAAACTTGCCGATGTTGTAACTTCAAAAGAGCCGGTTGTAAGAGCCTCACATATATTGATAAATCAATTCGGCAGCGATGAAAAAAATCTTGAGGAAGCTAATAAAGTTTACCAGCAGCTTGTAGGCGGTGCCGATTTTGCGACACTTGCAATGCAGCTATCGCAAGACCCCGGCAGCGGTAAAAAAGGTGGCGATCTCGGCTGGTTCAGCAAAGGCGCAATGGTTCCAGAATTTGAAAAAGCATGTTTCAGCGGAAAAGTTGGCGAGGTTCAAAAGCCTATAAAAACAAACTACGGTTATCATATCATAAAAGTAGTTGCACGCACCGACAAAAAATATGTGGTTGAAAAAATTGTTATTCCAATTGAAACTTCCGCCACGACGAAAGATTTAGTTCAGAACAACGCTAATGATTTTACTTATCTCGCAAATAAAAACAGCTTTGAAAAAGAAGCCGAGCTTATGCAGTATACTGTTAAAGAAACAATGCCGTTTAACGCTAAGGCATATTCAATTCCAAACCTTGGCGTAAACAAACGTTTGGTAACATGGGCTTTCGATAATGATTTGGATGATGTTAGCCCTGTGTTTAGAATTCCCACCGGCTTTGTTGTTGCAAAAATTAGTGAAGTAACCAAAGAGGGTGCCAGACCCTTTGATGAAGTGAAAGCGCAAATTAAGCCGCAGGTTATAAGGGAGAAAAAATTTGAAAAAGCTCTTAAGGCGGCTGATGGGCTGCGTGCAAAAATAAATGGCGACTTAAATAAAGTTACTTCGGTTGATTCAAAAATAAAAGTACAAGCTACGGGTAATTTTACACCGGGCGGCTCTGTTCCCACTGTCGGAAGAGATTATGCTTTTATCGAAACAGCATTAAACATTAAGTTGAAAACTGTTTCGCAACCTGTTAAGGGTTTCCGGGGTTATTATCTTATTGATGTAATTGAGAGATCAGACTTTGATTCTTCTGCTTACGCAATTCAAAGAAATACGATGAGAGATCAACTGATGCAGGAAAAAAGAAATGCTTATTTCAGCCAATGGCTTGCCAAATTAAAAGAAGAAGCTACAATAAAAGATAATCGTAATTTCGATTAAACCATTTTTCTGTTTTACAAAAAACCCCCGATGATAAAAGTATCTCCGGGGGTTTTTGTTTTTAAAAGATTGCTGCCCATTATTAAAAGGATTACATCCTGCTCCCATAGTTCAATAAAACCAACACACTTAATTTGCTCGGAGAATTTATAACTTCACACGCAAAACAAATATTTATTTAGCGAGATGTAACTGAAAGAATCCAGTCTTTTATAATCTCCAATGCTTTCGGCGAAAATGTTTCTTCAATTTTTCCATACTCGGAAGGTGTGCCAAGTTCGGCAGTCTGAAACAAATGATTTAATCCATCAAGTTTTACAATTTTAAAATCTCTATTTCCCGAAGATTTAAGAGCCGATTCAATTCCAGCTAAATTTGCATCTGCCGGAACCTGTAAATCCTTGCTGCCATTGAGGGCAAGTACCGGGATCTTTAATTTACTTAAAGCCGGAACAGGATCGTAAGCAATAAAATAACGGAACCAGGGACTAAGAATCATTGGTATTTGTTTTTTTATACTCTGCAAGTCCATCCCCATTTCAGATTTTTCTTCATCCGTCAGTTGAGCATAAAATTCATCATAGAGAGCCGCTATTTTTTCGGTTGCAATGCTGTCATTTTTTTCAGACTTCACTATCGAGTAAATTTTCGGCAGAATAATATCTTGCTTATCAAGGTAACTATCGCTTGTACCGGCGGCTTTTAATATTAATCGCGACTGGTCAATTAAAATTTGTTCGCCGGTTGTTCCTGGTCCTGCAAGTAAAACAATATAGCTTATTTTATTAGATTCATTTGCCGCCATTGGTGCTATCATTCCGCCTTCGCTGTGTCCCATCATCCCAATTTTAGCAGAATTAATGTCGTTTCTGTTCGACAAATATTCAACTGCCGATACGGCATCGCTTACAAAGTCGGTTGAAATTGCTTTGGAAAAATCTCCCTCCGATTTTCCAACACCTCTATCATCAAACCTAAGTACAGCAATATTGCTGCGGGTAAGGTAATCTGCAATAACTTTGAAGAGCTTGTGATCGAAAATATTTTCATCTCTGTCTTGTGGACCTGAACCGGTTACCATTACAACCGCAGTAAATGGTTCATCTCCTTCAGGAACTGTAAGCGTGCCGGCAAGTGTTATATCCGCTTTTTCATTTTTGAATGTTACTTCTTCTTCCTTGTATGGATATGGTGGTTTAGGTTCTTGCGGACGGTTTACCACAATTTCTTTTTCTGTTTTTTCAAGGTTTAATTTTAGCTCGGAGGGTCCCTGGTACCAGGTTCCCACAAGATGTGTTTCATCTGAAAAATTTCCGGCATACCATCCCTTGATTGCTTCAAAAGAAAACTTTACTGAATCCTGGTTAAAGTAGTCAACTATGCCAGCAATATTTTTTGCGCCCTGATCGGGGCTATCGAGGTGAACTTTTAAAGTGCCTTCAGCCTCATAAATTTTGAACACAAGCCGCAGTTCCATTCCTGAGATAGACAACACTCCCTGCCAGAGGCTTTTATAAACTGTTTCTGTTTTTGGTTTTTCATCGGTTTCGGTTTTCAGAAGTTCAAGCGGAATATTTCCGCCCCCCTGTGTAAACGTGCCGCTAATATTTTTGCCATCGTCCGAAAGTTCTCCCTCGAATTTTGCTCCGATAGACGCTACAGAGACGGTGATTTTTTTTCCTAAAGTTGTTATTTCTGTTACCGGAATGTCGTATGCATTTTGGTCGGGGCTGTCTAATGTTGCAGCTAATTTTCCATTGATACTTTTAATGTGAACGACCACGGGGAGTACAACCCCAACATCTACCATTCCATTCCAAGTGCCTTCAAATTCATTCGTTTGTGCGCTAATAAAAGAAGTAAAAAAGATGGTAAAAAGAGAAAGCGAAATAATAATTTTGAATAATCGGTTCATAAAATTCCTTTCATATAATAGTTTATTCAAGAAAGATACACCGGGCAAGCAAAAATATTCAAACCTTTTCGGCTTAATATATTTATCAGATTGGGCGAAGCGGTTCTTCGCCCAACAAAAAATTAATTTATTCGGTTATGTTTAACAAATTTAAGAAAAACGTATATTGAAGAGCTACTTCATTTATTCGTTTAAATCTTCCGGATGCGCCGCCATGTCCTGCCTCCATATTTATTTTTAGCAGCAGCATATTGTTATCTGTTTTTAAGTAACGTAATTTTGCCACCCATTTTGCAGGCTCCCAGTATTGAACCTGCGAATCATGCAGACCGGTAGTTACAAGCAAGTTGGTATAATCTTTTGCTTCAACATTATCATACGGGGAATAAGAGAGCATATACTCATAATAATCTTTTTGATTCGGATTTCCCCACTCATCGTATTCGCCTGTTGTGAGTGGAATCGATTCATCAAGCATGGTTGTAACAACATCCACAAAAGGTACGGCTGCAACAACGCCTTTAAATAAATCGGGGCGCAAATTAATTACAGCACCCATCAACAAGCCGCCAGCACTGCCGCCGTAAGCAAACAGTTTATCTTTATTTGTAAATTTTGCGCTTACTAATTTTTCACCGCAGGCTATAAAATCAGTAAAAGTATTTTTCTTTTTGAAAAACTTTCCGTCTTCGTACCAGGAACGCCCCATTTCTTGTCCGCCCCGCACATGCGCAATTGCATATACAAAACCGCGGTCAAGTAAACTTAATCGGACAGAACTGAAAGATGCATCGGTACTTATTCCGTAAGAACCATAACCGTACAGCAGCAGAGGATTGTTGCCATCTTTTATAATTCCCTTGCGATAAACAATCGAGATAGGAACTTCTACTCCATCGGGTGCAGTTGCATAAATTCTTTCCGATTGATAATTGTCGGGATCAAACCCGCCAAGAACTTCCTCACGTTTCAAAAGGGTTTTCTCATTTGTTTTCATATTAAAATCGTATGTAGAGGAGGGGGTAGTTAACGATGAATAACCAAATCGTAAAACTTGAGAATCAAAATCTTTATTTGTAGAAATATATGCAGAGTATGTGTCCTCGCCGAAATCGACATAACTTTCACTGTTAGTTTTCCAATCAATCATACGCAGTTGTGTTAATCCTTTTGCTCTTTCCTCAACAACCAGATAATCTTTAAATATTTCAAATCCTTCTAACAGAACATCACTGCGGTGAGGTATTACCTCATACCAGTTTTCTTTTGAAGTTTTGTTCACATCCGTTTTCATAAGTTTGAAGTTAAGCGCATCTAAATTTGTACGGATGTAAAAATTATTTTCAAAATGATCGATGTAATATTCAAGTCCCTTTTCACGGGGGTAAAACATTGTAAACTCGCCATTCGGGTTATCGCTTTTTAGAAAGCGGTACTCCGTAGTAAGTGTACTCGTTGAGCCTAATAAAATATATTTGCCAGATTTTGAGCGGTACACAAAAGTATTATAAGTGTCATCCGATTCGTGAAAAATAAGTTTAGCATCATCTACCTTCGCGCCGAGTGAATGCCTAAAATTTTTGAATGGACGCAACGCATCATCTTTGGTTGTATAAAAGATTGTTTTGTTGTCATCTGCCCATGCGGCACTTCCGGTTGTATTTGGAATAAGATCGGCAAGGACTTTATTTGTTCTTAAATCCTTAACCATCAAATCGTATTTTCGGCGGCTTAACGTATCTACACCGAACGCAAGAAAAGTATTGTCAGGGCTAACCGATAAGCCCGATACCTGGTAATAAGCGTGACCTTCTGCCATCTCGTTTACATTCAGCATAATTTCTTCGGGCGCATTAAGCGATTCTTTTTTTCTACAGTATATCGGGTATTCTTTTCCTTCTTCATAACGACTGTAATAATAATAGCCGTTATCTTTGTAAGGTACCGATTGATCGTCCTGTTTTATACGGGCAATCATTTCATTATATAATTTTTCCTGAAGCTTTTCTGTATGCGCGAGTATTTTTTTTGTGTACTCGTTTTCCGCTTCGAGGTAAGATATTACTTCTGGGTCTTCGCGCTGATTAAGCCAGAAGTAGTTATCTATTCGAGTATCATTATGAATTGTTAACTTTTTTTCGATTCGTTTTGCCACAGGGGGTTTCATCATACTATCCTTTTCCTGACTAAAAATTTCAATAGTGCCGAATACAATTAACATTGATAATAAAACAAATTTTGTAAATAACGCCAAACGATAAGACATTTTGTAAATCCTTTATTAATATAC
>JAIOIM010000311.1 GCA_019912505.1 Ignavibacteriaceae bacterium | reverse complement strand
CATTATGGAGGCTCCATGAAAAAAGTGTTCACTTTTTTATTCGTATTATTTTTTGCTGCTCTAATTAGTGCTCAAGATTGGACATCAGTTACAACCGGTCTTACCGGCGACATCTGGGGCATTGATTATGCTAATGCCAATGTTGTATGGGTATCTGCCAGCAACGGCGAAGTTGCTAAATCAGTTGACGGCGGTACAACCTGGACAGTTTGTGCTGCAAACGCTGGCGATGGCTCATATGCCATCTGCGCACTTAGCGATATGGCGGCAATAGTTGTAACCGGTCCCGGAAGCGGTGACGGTAAAATAGTAAAAACAACCGATGGCGGTGCAACTTGGAATCAAGTTTATACTGCAGCAGGCGCATGGTTTAATTTTGTAGATAATATTTCTTCCACAGAGTTATGGGCTCTTAGTGATCCTATCGGAGGAAATTTCCATATAGTAAAATCTATGGACGGCGGCAGTACATGGGCTCCAATAGCAACTCCTGTTCCCTCCCCAGCAACAAACGTATTTGGAGCAGTCGGTTCATTTTACAGAATTGGAAATGTCTGCTGGTTTGGAACCGGCGGATCAAGTTCAACTCTTGGTAATAGAGTTTATAAATCTGTTGGCGGACCTGATGGACCATGGACTTTTGCTACCACTTCGGCTCAAAGCCCGGGAACAATTGCGTTTAGTTCACCAAACGGTAATGGTGTTACAGGTTTCTGGAATCAGACTACTTTAATTAACCGTACAACAGACGGCGGCGCAACTTGGGCTTTACAGGCATCACAAATTGGAAATGTTAATGGTATGGAATATATTCCCACTACATCAACAACATTTGCAGCTACAGCAACAGGTATTTGGAAATCAACCGATGACGGAGTTACATGGACTCAATCACAAATAGTTTCCAACATGAATGTTATTAAAGCATTTGGCGATCAGAATATGGCTTTATCCGGCGGTACCGGTGGAATTTTATTCAAGAGTGCAATGCCTTCATTATTCCCCACTACCTTTACACATAACACCGGAACCGGGAATATGCAGCTTGGCGTTTTTAATGATGGTTATATTGGTCATGACTTTACCGGCGGTACCGGCGGCGGACTCATTTTTAACAGTAAACCCGATGCAATGTATACAGGCGGAATGATTTTCGGAACTCCGTTAACAGGAGTTGTCGGAATTGTAGGAAGTTTTACTGATGGCGGAACTCCTTCAGTGCCTATTATTGCTGATTTTGAAAACTCAGAACCGTTAGTAGGTCCAACATCAAACCCAATGTTTGACCAGGTTACAAATTGTGCCTATTCCACAAATGCTATCTCACCTCTTGCTGGAAAAGTTTATCAAGAAGTATTGTCGAACACCGGTGAGAAATTTGTGTTCTATCATTACACCCTAATGAATACTACCGCTTCACAAATGTCGGATGTACGAGTTGGTGTTTTTGCTGATCTTGATGTTGGTGGAGCAAACTACGCAAGCAACTCTGGCGGTGTTGATGCTTCGCGTAATGTTGCTTATCAATACTTAAACATGGCTTCTCCAAACGATCCAAACTATTATGGTGTTGTTGCTCTTGGTGGATTAACCGGCGCTAAACTATCCTCGGTTTTCCCGGGCACCGGAACTACAATAAGAAATGAAATATTCACTTATATTTCTTCAGTAGATAATACTCCAATAACTACAAATGGCGATTATAGAATATTTGCCGGATCAGGTCCTTACGCAATTCCAGCAGGTGGAAGCGTTGAGGTTTGGTTTGCAATAGTTGCCGGAACCAGCCTTGCAGATATGCAGGCAAATGCCGATGCCGCTATGCAAAAGTATTATACTTATGTACCGGTGGAGATGACTTCATTTACCGCTGCACAAGTTGGCAATGTAATTCGTTTAGATTGGCAAACCGCAACCGAAACAAACAACCAAGGTTTCGAGATTCAGCGCAAAGTTGAAAATAATGAGTGGACTACAATCGGTTATAAAAATGGTAACGGTACAACAACTGAACCGACTTCCTACTCATTCGAAGATAATTTAGTGGCTGCTCAGTCTACAAATATTCAGTATAGACTTAAACAAATAGATTTTAACGGCGTTAGTGCTTTTAGCAATGTAATTGAAGTTGAGTACAATGTTCCGTTAGAATTTAACTTAGCTCAAAATTATCCGAATCCTTTTAACCCTTCAACAACAATTTCTTTCAGAATTCCTGAAGCAGATTTTATTACTCTTAAAGTGTTTAATGCTCTTGGAGAAGAAGTTGTAACTTTGGTAAACGGATTCAAACAGGCAGGCGCATACAATATTCAATTTAACGCCTCCAATATTCCTTCCGGCATTTATTTCTATTCAATAAAAGCGGGAAATAACGCACAATTTTCTGCTACAAAGAAAATGATGCTGATTAAGTAATAATTATTTCTTTACTACAAAACCTGCCGGTTGAATAAGCCGGCAGGTTTTTTTTTGCCAATTATTCTTAAATCAATCTAATCAGTTTATTCGTTTCGAGTCGCTTGATACTTTAGAAATTTGAGTTGTGATTACAATGAGTGGGATTCATCCCGAATTAATTGGGGTTGCAGACCTTGTGCCTTTAGTAATTATTCTCCCTCAACCATTTTCTTCCGCTCCCGGTTTTAAAATACTCTTCCCTTCGCATCGCTTCTGTTTTTGTATCAAATTTTTCATGATAAATTAATGCTAAAGGGCGTCTGTGTTTGGTGGATATTACTGAGCCGGAGTGTTGTTCTAAGAGCCTCCTCTCGATGTCGGAAGTCATGCCGATGTATCTTTTTTTGTCTTTTTCACTTCGAAGGATATATACGTAATACATATATGAGTCTGGTCTAAAAAGGTTGTAAAC
>JAIOIM010000310.1 GCA_019912505.1 Ignavibacteriaceae bacterium | reverse complement strand
GAATAAAGTTTTACTCTATTATTTAATTCGCGGCTTAGATTACTCAATTCTTCATCTCCGGCAATTTTACCTTTTTGAAAATCAGTGAGCAGATAAATTTCTTTATTAAAGTTATTCGATGCAGAAAGTACGCCTGCCGCTTTTACTAATGCATCATTAATTTTTCCGGTTTCGTCAGATAATTTAAGCGACTCAATATTTTTTCGGAAGTCAACAAGATTTGATGAAAGCATTATCTCATCCTTCCCTGCGGAAGAAATTTTTATCAGCGCGGCATCATCGCCTTCCTGAAAATTACTTAATAAATCTTTTATCGCTGCTTTTGCCTGATTAAAATACGAACCCTTTGTATCAACTACCGACATACTAAAAGTATCATCTATTATAAAAACCGCGCTTGTTTTTGCCGCAGAAGTTGCGCCGCCAATTGCAATTCCTTTTAATGCGGGTCGAGCAAAACTTAACACAATAAATGTAATGATGAGAACTCTAAGTAGAAGCAGCAGCCATTGCTTTAATTTTATTTTTCGAATTTTATTTTTTTGAAGCTCTTTTAAAAAAGATAAAGTACTAAACTCAATGCGCTGTAGTTTTCGCAGGTTAAAAAGATGTATAAGCACAGGTATTGAAGCCGCAAGCAAGCCTAACAGTACGGCTGGATTTAGAAACATCATGCTAATATTTTTTCCTAATTATTTTATAAAGCAAATTAGTGGCTTCCGTAATCACTTTTTATCATTATCTGTTTTTAGAAGGTTGTAATCATAATTGTAAATTGTTTCTTTTTCAGGTAGCGAATAAAGTCTAACATTATCAAACCATACAATTCCATTTCCAAACAATACGCAGCCAACCTCGATGGAAAGATCTTTTGCATCAAAGCCGTGAGGTAAATAAGTTTTTAACCAGGCTGTTTGTTCAACCCAATCTGTTGTTCCCGTAACCGAGGGGGAATACCCCGAAACAAGAAGCGAATCTTTATCGTAAAGTTTAAGTTCCAATCTGGCTGAATCAGCATCCTCAACTTTTATAAAACCGAACAGAGAATATTTTCTATCAATTGACAATTTTCTTATTTTTTGAAAAATAGAAACTGCGCTATCGTTGGTTTCGTCATTTCTTATTGAATAGCTGTAAACGCCATCATATTTTATTATGTCATCAAAACCGGATGTTGCTAACTCACCATTTTTAATTTTCCAGTTGCTAACGGAAAACTCTTTTTCGAATGAAGGGTTATCCAAAAGGTTTTTTACTCTCTCAACTTCATCGAGCCCCGGTGCTTTAGGCTTCTCGATAGCTGTTTTTTGCCGGACTGTTATCAGTAAAACTGCCCCAACAAAAAGTGCTGCGGCAACAAGAATAATCCAAAAATAATTTCTCTTTTTCATTATCTATAAATCTAATTAAACTGCCGAAAGTTACTTATTAAGCGGGTTAAATTAAAGGTATAGCCAATTACTTGGAGACGGAGAAACTAAAGTTACAACCACAATAAATACCGAATTCAATGACTTCTATTTTATGTTCCGGAGAAAACAAAAAGTCCTCTTTCAAAAAATGAAAGAGGACTTTAAATAACTTTGATTTTATTCAGTAACGATGACTGAATTTTATTTAGCTAAAATCATTTTATTTGTTTTGCTGAAATTATTTGTTTTTAACTCGTAGAAATAAATTCCGCTTGTTAGATTTTTTGCATCGAAAGTGATTTCATAATTCCCGGCTTCTTTGCTTTCATTAACAAGCAGCGCTACTTCTCTTCCGAGTACATCGTAAATAGCAAGTTTTATATTGCTTTTCTCCGGCACAGTATATTTAATAGTTGTTGACGGATTAAATGGGTTCGGGTAATTTTGAGACAATGAGAATTGTTTTGGCGTACCAAAATCAACACTTAAAACATTAAGATATTTGAATGAGCCGTCAAAATCGGATTGTTTTAGTCTATAAAAATAAACGCCGTACTCAACAGACCCATCAACATAACTATATAAATTTTTTGTTGTGGAAGTTCCCGATCCTTTTTGATAAGTAACTGCTTCAAAATTTTGTTCGTCACGACTTCTTTCCAAAGTGAAACCTGCATTGTTAGTTTCAGTTGCAGTTGCCCACTCTATTTTTATACCATCGTCAACAACACTTGCATTAAACGAAATTAACTCAACCGGAATTGCCTGATCGATTGTAAAGTTGGTATTTGAAATATCGAAAAATACATTGCCAACAGCCTCAACTTTTACTCGTGCCGTAACACAAGGGTTATCGGGCAATACTATAGTTTCAGTTCCATCGTTAGGGGTATTTGCCGCAAGCACAAACGGGTATGTATTTCCGCCGTCAACTGAAAGAAGAATGTTTACATTTGCACAACTTACAGGAGAAGCGCTTGTATTAGCTACATTCCATGTTACAACTTGAGACGAAAGCCCGGGCCATGAAACATTTGTGTTTGGGGAAGTAACTAAAAATGGACCAGAGTTGGCATCTACCTGAAAAGCTAACGAAGCATAATTTACACCGCCGGCGCCTGGTTTGTTGTCTCTTGCCACAAGTCGGAATGTTAAACTTCTTGCATATGTAGGTAGAATTTCGCCAATAACCGAGGCGTTATTTAATAACGAAGATAATTTTGGAAAAGTTCTTGTAGGGGAAGTTGTTGGGTTAAACGCCCTAAAAATTGGAGCATTTCCGCTTGGTGAAGTTGGAGCACCCGCAGGGCCTAAATCAAATTCTTCCCAGCTATAAGTTAGAACGTCGTTATCAGCATCAGTAGCCGAACCGGTTAAAGCAAAAGGAGTACTTTTAGGAATGTAAAAACCACCGGTAGGAACAGTCACAACAGGCGCATGATTTCCGGTGGCAGTAATGACAGCACAGCTATTTCCACTTCCAAGATTTGTGTAATTTACAATTTCATCAAAACCGATTGTATGAAAATAAGGATCGCTGTTTGATTGCAGATTGTTGGAACTGCAAATACCTGCATAGCACATTATTGTTGAACCGCTGCCGGGTTCATAAGCCGTGGCAGCATTTCTGTTTCCGCCGCTGCAGGAACCTGCAGTGCCGTTGAAAGAATGGTTACCGCCAAATTGGTGACCCATTTCATGAGCAACATAATCAATATCGAAAGGATCGCCTACAGGTGAATATGATCCGGTAACGCCGCGGGCTTTCCAGCCTGCTGTACAGATTACACCAAGATAAGCAACGCCGCCGCCGCCGGTGCTTACAACATGCCCGATATCATAATTTGCGCTGCCGATTGTGTTATCTATTGTTGTTTGGTTTTGACCAAGCATTGTGCTGCCATTATTATTTGTATATGGATCTGTGGAGGAATTTGTATAAACTATAAGATCATTATTTGCAATGAGCACCATTCTTACAGCAACTTCCGTTTCATAAACTCCATCGACACGATTTACTGTTGTAACCATTGCTGCTAAAGCTAGTGCAACTGTACCTCCGTGAAACGTTGCATATTCACCTGTACAAGCTAATGCAAGGCGGTAGGTTCTTAACTGAGGTCCAGTTGGCGGAGCAGATTTTGATTGATTTATATAATCAAATTCCGGGACAAGGTCTTTATTTATCAAAAGCTCGCAGTCCTTTACCACTCCTTGTTTTTGAAAATCTTTTGTGTAATAAACAGTATAATTTTTTATATCACCTTTATTGTGGGGATCAATAAATACGTTACCCTCAGCAGACAAAATCATAGCGTGAAAGCCATGCGGTGTAAGGTCAAAACGGACAGTTGCAGTTTTATCATCAACACCTTTGCCGAGATATGTTTTTATTTCAGGGTATTGCAATGCAAGAGCAGGAGCCATAACTGGAGACTCGACACAAAGAAATCTTCCAAAACTGCCATCGGGCAGAGGAAGAGTGACTAATAATGGACGATTTGTTCCCGCACTTGAATATTCCATTGGTGCGTTGTCCAATAGATTTTTCATCGCTTCAACTTCTAAGCTTACTGTTCTATACTCAGTTGGGTTTATCAGTTTTTCTCCTTTTAGGATGATATCTGACTCTGAAACATCTTTCCATAATTCAGATTGTGCAAAAAGACTGGATGAGAAAATGGCTAAACCAACAATGAGGAAAAGACAGAACCGTAGATAATTATTCATAGAACACTCCTTAAATAATTTTATTTATTTC
>JAIOIM010000309.1 GCA_019912505.1 Ignavibacteriaceae bacterium | reverse complement strand
CGAGCTTTTGAGCCAGACAAAATCATCATGCAGCAGTACGATGTATGGCACCTGCAGCCTATACTTTATGCTATAGAATCATTCGAGCAACTTGAGACTGGATTTACAGAATGGAGCAAAAAGAACCATTTACTCTAAAATTGATTATTCTGTGAGGGGAAAAAATGTAAGTAAATTAAAAAAAATAATTGGATTTCATAAATATTTTTACGATATTCTCACTCAACACCAATGGAGTTTTTGAAAATGAAAGGATTATTGATATTTGTAACTACAGCCTTTTTGTTTGTGGGCATATTCTTTATGCTTATGAATGATATTAATTCGGAAAAAAAAGTTTCGAAACCAAAAGCAACTAAGGTTAATTTGGAGGCTTATTCAGGCAACAGAGGTTTAACTATGCATCAAATAGATAGCGTTACTGCTAAGTATAATTATTCCTTCACAAAATTTAACGATCCCACTTATTCAAAACAAAGTGAGGAACCAGCAAAGTCATAACCTTCTTTCCAAATTAGCCTTTCTCACTTCCGGTTAAACTTTTGTTAACCGGTCTTATGGATTCTTAATTCCTTCCATCAGTATTAACTATTTATGTCTAATTGTTTGTTTTATGTTTGTTCCGAAACAACGAACATATTTTATAAAACAAGGAGGCAGTAATGAATAAGTATTTATCAATTTTGGTTTTGTTTTTTATGATGACAGCCGCTACTGCGTTTGCCAATGTACCGGTTAAAGTAAAAACAGTATCATCACAAACTATTGAGTCTTTAATGACGGGCTTGGAGTCAGATAATTACGGATTAAAAATGAGTTCAGCATATATGCTTGGTGAGCTCTCATCAGAGGAAGCAATGTTTTCTCTGATGCATATGCTAAGAACTTCAACAAATGAAGAGGGACGAATTGTTGCGGCTTTGGCTTTGTATAAAATTAGCAGTCCGGTAGGGATGAACATTGTAAAAAAAGCTGTTAAATTCGATGGCAGTGAAAGAGTTAAAAAACTTTGCAATAGTTTTTATAACCAGTATGTAAAGGATAATAGGGTTAATGACGGAAAGATTTTCTGCACAAAAAACTAAATTGAACATCATCTTTAAACCATAAAAATAAAACAGGATGAAAGAAAATATTCCCCAAAGATGAAGGAAAAACCAAGTTGAGCCGGTTTCGGTTTTTCCTTCAATTCTTTCATTTATACCACATCTTCCTCAATTCCCTTATTATTCATAAATTGGCAATCGAAAAAAAAAGAATTTGTTTTTGACTCTTACTATAAAGCAACATATAAAATATACGCTGGGGCTTGCATATCCGGTTATTATTGGTCAGCTTGGCTTTATAATGATGGGTGTGGTTGATAGTATTATGGTTGGGGTATTGGGTCCTACCCCTCTTGCAGCCGCATCGCTTGCAAACAGTTATATAATTTTAATTTTTATAATCGGGCTTGGTATTTCTTTCGTAGTAACTCCGCTTGTGGCAATAGAAGTCGGAGCAAACCGAAAATCTGAATGCGGTGTTTTATTCCGTCAGTCACTTATTATAAATATGGTGGTTGGCGTTATTACAACAGCCGTAACATTTTTCGCCTCTTATTTACTCTTTTATTTTGATCAACCGGTGGAGGTTGTCAATTTAGCTCAATCATACACTATACTATTAGGGTGTTCTGCAATTCCAACGATGTTATTTCAAACTTATAAACAGTTTATTGAAGGGCTATCGGTTATGCGTCCGGCAATGATTATAACTTTACTGGCTAACATCATAAATATAATTGCTAATTGGCTTTTTATATATGGTAATTTTGGGATGCCCGCACTTGGGCTTAACGGGGCAGGTATTGCAACTTTATCATCAAGAATATTTATGGCTCTGTTTATAAT
>JAIOIM010000033.1 GCA_019912505.1 Ignavibacteriaceae bacterium | reverse complement strand
GCTGTAAAGAATAACAAAATCGGTGAAATAATTGCAAAAATAACTGAAGCCGGTTTTAAGATTAAAGCACTTAAAATGATAACCCTCAGCAAAGCTTCTGCACAAGGATTTTACGAAGTACACAAAGAGAGACCCTTTTATGGCGAGCTTGTTGAATTTATGACAAGCGGTCCTTGTGTGCCGATTGCGATAGAAAAAGAAAACGCAGTTACCGAATACAGAAATCTAATTGGCGCAACCGACCCGACAGAAGCGGCGGATGGAACTATTAGAAAATTGTTTGCAGCAAGCAAAGCAGAAAACGCAGTGCATGGCTCTGACTCTGACGAAAACGCAGCAATTGAAATTGCTCATTTTTTTTCGCGGAATGAGTTACTTCAAAACGAGGGATAATTTATTTTATATCCTCTGCGGAAACTTTGAGTAAAGGGTACTTCCTTTTGTACAAATTTGCAAAATACTTCGTGGAGAATTTTTTAAATTATTGCTCGAATCAAATTGAGTCTAATAAATTAAATAACTCGCAGCATCCTTAAACATTTGCTTTATTAATATTAGGAATAAAATTATGACGAAATTATTTCTGTTCATTATTACCATCTCCTTTTTTTCTTTTGCATTTGCACAAGACAAAAACCAGTTACAACTTGGCTCAGATAGGTTGATATCAGAATATCAGCATTTAATAAAAGGGAAAAGTATTGGTTTAGTTACAAACCATACCGGGCTATTGTCAAACGGAAAGCATATTGCAGACGTCCTTAATGGAATTGAAGGAGTAAAACTTGTAGCTTTATTTGGTCCCGAACACGGGGTACGCGGTGATGCGCCAGCAGGTGAAAAAATTACAGATTCATTCGATGCACAAACTGGCGCACACGTTTATTCTCTTTACGGAAAATATCGTAAACCAACGGATGAAATGCTTCAAGGTATTGATCTTTTAATTTATGATATTCAAGATATCGGTGCAAGATTTTACACATATATATCAACCCTTTTTTACATTGTACAGACATCTGCCGAAAAAGATATTCCTCTCCTTGTTCTCGACCGTCCTAATCCGATTGATGGTATTTCCGTTGATGGACCAGTAAGAGCAGAAGACCAGCAATCGTTTGTTGGTATTGCACCTATTCCAACAATGCACGGAATGACAATAGGCGAACTTGCAAAATTATTCGCGGGTGAAGAATATATCGGTAAGGGATTAAAGCCGAATCTTACAGTTATCGAAATGAAAAACTGGAAAAGAGATTCTTATTTTGATGATTACAATTTACCCTGGACTCCCCCATCGCCAAATATTCCTGATCTGGAAACTGCAATAGTATACCCCGGTATTTGCCTGATTGAAGGTGTAAATGTTTCTGAAGGAAGAGGTACTTATCATCCTTTTTTAACTATCGGGGCGCCATACATAAACTCTGATGAGTTAATAAGTAAATTGAATGAATACGGGCATGACGGATTAAAATTAGAAAAAATAGATTTTACCCCTGTTAGTATAGAAGCCATGGCAACATCACCCAAAAACAAAGATGAAGAATGTTATGGAATAAAACTTTCCGTTATCGATAGGAAGAAATTTCAACGTGTTGAATTTGGAGTAAAATTAGTTTCGGCACTTCATCAGTTATACGGGACAAAACTAAAATTTAGAGATGCCGGTTTCGATAGACTTGCCGGTGATAAGAAAATTAGAGAAATGATTATGAGTGATTTTAGCCCGGAACAGATATTTGAATACTGGCGAAACGACTTAAATAAATTTTTAACAATTAGAGAAAAATATCTACTTTATTAAGGAAGAATAATGAAATACTTATCAATATTATTT
>JAIOIM010000308.1 GCA_019912505.1 Ignavibacteriaceae bacterium | reverse complement strand
AACATTGTAAACTCTGAAATAACATATTTTAAGTCAGGTTCAGATAATTGATACAGTTTTTGTTTAATTATGTTGCTATTCCAGATTTCAATAGTGAAATCTTTATATCTTTCTGATAACTCAAGTTGATGTTCTTGGGAGAGAGACAAATGCAAATTATTAGTGAGATAGATAAACTTAGATAGACCTTTTATTTCCTTCTTAAAATTAACGAGATCGGTATTGATTAGAGATTGCGAGTCTATTGATGCTTCTAACGGAAGGAATTGGGGTTTGCATAAAGAGCCGGCAATAATACAGTGATTGTTTTTCTTGATGGAACCTTTGATCTCAATATCTTCTTGAGGATAAAGCTTTTGAAGCAATCTCTCACTAAAATCCGTGAAAGATTTTGGAGTTAGTGATGAAAGATATTTATCAAAGTGATCGAGTAAATCGAATTTGTTCATATCTATTCTATTGAAGTAATAATGATTTTTGTAATAGCATTTGAGCATTAGAATAAAATTGTATATCCGTAACACCTAAAATAGAAGAAGGCAATGATTGTAATTCTACTACATTTTCAATAGGAACTAAAACATTCTTTGCGCCATTTTCTGATAATAGGGCGATCCTATCTGAGAAGTTATCGGAACGAACAATAGCCCCACCAATAGTGACATCGCCTATTATGGCAAGCGCTGATTTTAAGTTTTTCTTATAAAGCGCTGAGAGAATTGATACAAGGATAGCGCCACCAATATTTGACCCGAGGTTAGAGCCAAGCAGAGGTGAAATTTGAATTGTTAGGTCATAATTAGATAATGAATGTTGTTCATTAAGAATACTTTTTTCGTTTGCTTTAATGTATTGATAAACATTTTTGATATTGTCACGAACATTCTGTTTGCCAGAACCAGAAATATTAAGTTTACCAGAACCTTGAGTAACTAATGCCTCAATTCTGATAAGTGTTAAACTATCACCTTCAATAGTGCTTGTATAACAAACACCAGGAGCTAAAGGTTGATTTTCTATTAGTTGACTGCCACGTTCCTCTGGTAAAGCAACGTAGTATTCTTGTTGATTTTCTTTATCAATGAATGAAAAATTTGTATCCCAAAATTCCATTCCACCAATTCTTTTTAACTGTTCTTTAACTCTTCGACGCATTTCGATAGCAAATTCAAGATATTCTTTAATGTCATCTTTGGAATAATTACCATCAGGATGTAAAAGTTTTATAAAACCAGAGACAGTTTTCTTAACAGCTTTAGTATCGCGTTGTTTTAGATGCGAACCCAGACTAAAGTACTTTTCAACAACGTCGGCATAAGAATATTTACGGAGAGATTTTAAGACTTCAGAGAAATAATCCGTACTAAAACCAAAATTATTAGTAAAGTTTTGAGGCGCAAGTTTAATTACTTCCCAACCAGGCAAATAGAAATGAACTCTATCAAAGAAAGCAGTATCATTTCTAATAGCTTCAGAAAATGGATTAAACAAATGAGAGGTTTTAAGCAAAGTTTCTATGGGCTGATTAATATTGCCATTGAAAACCATAGAAGCATTCCCAGTAATTTCACCGGAACTACCGCCACGAGAAAATGAACCAGATTCCATATAGTCTTTGAGAATCTGAATGAGTTCTTTATCTTTAAAAACATCACCAGCAACTTCATCAAAGGCGACTGTATCCCATAAACCAACAGCGCCAATTTTTTTTGTAGTACCGTGAACAAATAATTGTGCAATTGTTGTCTGACCACCAGAAAGCAGTAATGCATATGGTGTGACTTCCTTATAGACATAGCTCTTACCAGTTGAACGAGGACCAAGCTCAACCATATTGAAATTAGATTCAACCAAAGGAATTAGACGGGAAAGGAAAAGCATTTTAATTCGATGATTAAAACCGTTAGATGATGGTTCTAAACCAGAACTTCTAAGAAGAACATCTATCCATTCTTCTTTAGAATAGTTTGAGCGGTTCTTAACAATTTTGTCATATTCAAAAGTAGATAACTGAATTGGTTGAATATCCTTTACAACAAAAGGGTAATTTTTTCCTTTTATTATAACGTCTCTATCATAAATGACATCGATTATAGCCCAAATACCTCCAAGTAAAAGTTTTTCGTGATCCAAAACGAGTGAATCTTTTATATTGGCGTTTCTAATATTAGAATTAAAAAGTGAAGCCCAATATTTATCATTAGCAGCATCAAGAGAAACAGTTATTTTATCTATTATCTTATAAGAACCATTCTCTCTAATTTTAGAATGTATTAAACTGCTCTGCTCGGGATTCACATAGTGATCGGTTAAAATCTTTTTGACATTTTCAATTCCTTGAGCAATTTTTTCTTCATCAGCAGTTGAGCAGGAATTGGCAATCAGATACTCAAGTACGAATACGGGAACATTTGCGCCAAGTTTAACTTGTCGGACAAGATCCTTCTTTACCACATATCCACGAAAGTTATCGATTAATTTATTATCTAAATCATCAAGTATAATTGTCATAATAATACCATGTTATAAATTTATGTTACGTATTTGTTTTTGTTTAACAGACGCCCGGTCTAAAGTTTCTCTCGTGTTTGAGTCTAAAAGTATCATATCAAATTCTTTATAACTACTAAAGGAAAACTCTTTTGAAATAACTGAAGATATTTTTATTTCAAAAATATCTCCTTCGTAAAACTGCTTACCGTCTTTCAAGAAAACAAGGATTACTTTTCGGAAGTTTGCTTTCATAAAATCAGATTCATCTTCTGATTTTAGCTTAACAACAAAAGAATTGCCTACAACTTCGAGCAATTCCACTTTGTTTATGATATTAATATTTAGTCCAAATTCATCAGTTTTGTTTTTTGCAAAAGAAAAGAAAGGAACAATTAATTCTTGAGGAGTAATGCCACCGTTCGAATAACCGTAATTGCCGACTGTTTTGAAAGGACGTATACTTTTTGAAAACAATATATACTCATAAGTTTTGTATGATTTTTCTAACTGGACGAGATTATTAGGAACATATTTTAGGGAATTTTCAAGCCAAATGTAACGTTCATTTTTGTTGATATTTTTATCGGGTAATGAGACAGATATTTTATCAGACTCCTCGAGAATACCAGTTAAAACAAAACCGTGATCGCTGATTAAATAAACTTTTTTGTAGCCGATAGATAATAAGAATTTAATTTTATCAGATAATTCTTCCTTGATTTGGTCGAAATATTTTAATGCCCTTTGTTGAATTTTTTCGCCCAAAGAGTCGACATCTTTTGAAATAACAATTAAATATTCGTATAAAGATGAGTAATTAATATCATCTATATAAATAAAATTAATATTCTTTTTTGTAATAGCGGAAAGTTTTAATTGGCGTTTACTCTGCTCATTTTCAATTTCGTCTTTACTCAGATATAAACGGCTCATATTATTTTCGGTTTCAGATGGATAATCAGCAAGGATAAAATTATCTGAACAGACAAATTCATTTTGCAGGCTTAGATACAAAGAACGTGCAATTTCAAAATTGACACCGTCGCCAACAATAATAGCTGTATTAGGTTGATCAGAATTAATTAAGGATGCAAGTAAGCCGCTTTGGTTTTCTTTATAATCAGTAAAGTGATTAAACCATTTTTCTAAAAAAGTATTTAAGATATTTTCATAAAATTCTTGAATTGGTTTGAGTAAGGATTTATCATTCAAGAACTCGGTATAGATTACTCTAATTGCACTATCTATTTTGTAAAATTCAGTTGTATAAAATTTAACAGCGTCATCAAGAGAATTGATTTTGTTTATGTTTTTAACGTCGAAAGAAACAAGTATGACCAAAGCTTGCCAATAATTAACACCGATTTCTTTAGCAATAGATGAATTAGCACGTTCTTTGAAAAGAATCGACTTAGAATTTATCCAGTCCGAATCATTAATATTTTTGCTTAATTGTTTAATCCACTCATCATCAATCTTCTTGAATGGATGATTTGGCATTACGTTCCAAACATCTAAGCTTTGAGGTAAATGGAACTCTGATGATTTCTTTATTAATAATGGAAAGTCTTTTTTTGAATTACACCATTTTTCAAAAAGCTTTGTAAAAAAGGGATCATCTTTATTGATAAGAATGTTTTCGAAAGTTTTCTGAACAATCTCGGATGCAAGTGTAGCCGTCGGTTTATTAATATTTGGGATTTTGAGATGCGCAGAGATAAGTTCATAGAAAATATTTTTTACTGATTCGTCGTTGTTTGTGTTGAATGATTGAGGGTCTGAAATAAAACTAATTACAAATTCTTCAAAGTTGCCAAATAAACCAGTGATCCCGTTAGCACTTAAATTTTTCCAGTATGATTTGCCTTTACCAATACTTTGTATTGCAGCCGCTGTTAATTCTTCAGGTTGCAAGTTGAGAGTAAGTTTAAGCTCATCATTAACTTTGGCTGTAATGTAGCGGTTAAGAAATGTTATTTGTAAATGACTTTCAGTTTCGCAGTATTCTCTGATGAACGAAAGTTTGTCTATTGCAGAAGTTGTATAAATAACAACTTTATCGTTTTTGTGAAGCTTCTCGATTTCATATTTAATTTTAAGTTCCGCAAGTGTATCATTGGCAACAAACAGCTTATAACCCTTTTCTTTTATAATAGGGAGAAGGAATTCAATTTGATGTTGTTCGTCAATAATAACACATCTTTTTTTATCAGTTAGATGATTTTGAATATCTTTTAATAGCCATTTATCGAGCATATGATTTTCTATTTATTAAATTCAGTCAAAAAAATTCCATACTTGTGTTAAACTTACGTCAAAATTATTTATTAACACTTTTCTAATTACTATAAATCCTTTAATTCTTGTGTGTTACGTAAGTATTGCGTCATTAACTTACGTCAAAACTATTTCTAATTTTAGAAAAGACGCAAGATTAAATGAGCAATTCTTTTAACTTCCAGTAACCAAAATTCCCTTTTACAGATACAAATTCAATTTTGCCTTCTTTCCGCAGTTTTCTAAGAAGCGCATATACTTGATTACGAGTAAGGTTTGGAAAAATTTGACTGAATTCTTCAAATTTAACTTTTGGGTTAGTGCGTAAATGCTTTAGAATTAGCTCCCGTTTTTCAATAGAAGCCAATCCGCGCTTTCTTGTATAAATGCCTTTTTTATTAATATGCACATAATAACTTCTGGAAAGAATATATTTAGCTCCTTTACCTCTACCATATATTTCAATAATACCAAGATTCTTTAAACGCTCCAAGTTATTCTTATATTCGGGGATTAGTGATTTACCTTCACGAATAACATCTAATAAAAGAAGCTCTTCTATGCTAAATAATTTTTGTTTTTCTTCAGACACTTTTTCCAAAAATTTTAAGAAAAATTTATCCTCTACTTGACCGCTTAAGAATAAGCGAACATTAAAAGCATCAGATTTAGAATAATCCGGTTTTGATTTTCCTTCCGAGATGCTGTTTCTGAATATTTTATCGGCGCCTTGACCGGATCTTTCGACCAGCCCGCACTTTTGAAAGACTTCGGCGATTCTTCTATTCCTTGGAGCTTGGGAATAAATAATATTTTCCGGAGTAATACCGGGCAAGAAACCGCCAGGGTTTTCAATAATGAGTGTATTGGGATATTGCTTAATAAATATTGAACCGGGAAGCGTATAATCCCTATGACAAACAGCGTTCAAAAGGGATTCCCTAACAACTTCTTCATTAAAATTGGGAATATCACGGATAAATAATCCCTCCTGAATATGTTCAACTTCGTTTCTTAAGTTAATAGTGTCCCACACTTTGTCATAAATATTAAAAAAGGCATCTCTAAAATCTATTCTTTGACTACTTTCGATTTGAATTTCATTATAACGATATTCAAATATTACTTCGCTGTTGGAAAGGAATCTACCAATTACACTTTTTTTTCCCAGCAGAATAAGAGCCGCGTAAGTTACTTCATTTTCATAAATAAGTTCAGCATCTTTAAGCAGTTGAATAACGGACATCTCTAACATTTGAGGGTTTTTTGATTTTTTATACCACAATCTTCTCATTTCTGCTATTGCATCGGCAGAGAGATTATCGACAGTTACCCCCTTGCACACATTTGCCGAAAAATCGAGCTGTTTTTCTTTGTGGATATTTTCAATCTGTTCAGAAGAAATAGGGAGAAGAGATTCGCCGACACGCATTAAATATTTTCCGTTATATTCAAGAGGTCTTCCGATAGGGCGCGATGGAATATTTACTATTAGTATCCGCCTACCCTCAATAAATCTTTCGTCAATCTCAATACGCAAATGCAGTTTATCATAAAGAGATCTTTCAGTTTTATCTTTATCAGGAAATGCTTTTGTGCCTATGATCTGGCGAGGTAATTTATCCGTTATTCCAAGAATTAAATTACCGCCCCGTTCATTTGCAATGGCGACACAGTATTGCATAAGTTTTTCTGAGGAGAATTCATCTTTAGCAGCTTTAAACTCAAGATTCTTTTTCTCCTTGAAATTTAACAGTTGTAATATTTCTTCATCGGTTAACATATTTAACTCTTCCGGAATAATTCATCACCAATCAGCGTTTAAGTATTTTTTTAACTGCCCGACATTAAGAACTTCGTATTTGAGCATACCACGTTGTTGCAAAGGAGCTATATTCTTGCCAACACCATCATCGAGTATTGGACTATAACCGCTTGCAAGAAGTTCATCTATATTTTTTTTGAAGGATGCTATCTCGTTTAATTGCTTTCTTGTGATGTCCATTTCATTCATTGCGGCGGAGGTTTTTTCTGATGCAAGATTACGGATTAAATCGTTTAATCTGTTGTTTAGAACAGCTTCTCTTTTATCAACATAAACAGAGCGGAGTTTGAAAACAGTATCGCGTGACCATTTGTAGATAATGATAAAACACTCAAACGCTTTGTGTTGACCGCTGGAAAGATGCCATATAAATGGAGTTTTTGGCAAATACATAAATAGATTTAAGTGATCAGAAAAATTTTTGAAAAAATTATTTTCGAGATAGGAGCTTATATCTCTTCCGAGTAATGAACTGAAATTAGAATATTGTGCAGTTGTAAAATCTTTGTCAAAGAATTTCTGTTCAATAAGTTCCATTAAGCCTTTTTCACCGGGTAGTTTTGTTAATGGAATAATTCCATCATCATCTTCTATAAGAAGTTCACGGATGAAATCCACAAGCAATTCCATTGCAATCGTTTGTGTCCGTTGAGAGGGAAGAATATTGCTTTGTTTGAACAGATACCAAACGTTAATAGGATTTATATTTTGTTTTATGCAGAACTCTTCGAGGTCGTTGTTGTTTTGGAAGAGAGATGAAAATAAATTATTTAATTCTTGCTTACGTTCTACAGAAATTTCTTCTGACGGAAGATTTTTTATGTAGCCATATGTTTGATTTACATTTGCTAATATATTGGTTTGCCCCTCGACTTCGCTCGGGGTGACATATTTACTTTTTAGTTCTTCTATGGCGGTTAGGTATGCTTGGCGGGCTTGTGCAATTACGGGTAAGCTACCAACAGGAACACCTTCTTTGGTAAGAACCATTTGTTTGTCTTTTTTTGAAAGTGAGTAAACTTCAAAAATAGTTTCGTTTATTATTGCTTCGTTTATTAGAACTTGAGTTAAGAGAAGGTTTTCGTAATTGTAATAATTTTTGATGAGAGCTTTAATATCTGAATATTCTGTTGTGTTTTTTGACCATAGGATTGGATTATTTTTAAAGTTTAATTCAATTATTGAAAATTCACAAAGATGTTTTTTTACAATAATATTGATTGTAGAAAGTGAAGATATAACTATTTCATTTGTCTTAATCGGTTTTGCAAAAGGGATTCTTTCTAAATCACCTACTTGAGTATTAACTGTAGGATTTAAACAATTTAAAATATATGAAACTAACTTTGAATTCAATAAAGCAAGGAAATAGGATATACCGATATTAGATTCGGTGATAAAAATACTTGCACCACCAACATCATATATACAATTTTGTGGTAGTTGACGAAAAGAAGCACCCTTAGCGCCACTTGCACAATATGTAATCCCTTGTTTAAAGTAAAATTCTTCATTTCTAAGTACAGCGGTACCAGATTCTCTTAATTTAAATCCATCATTATCCCAATTTAAAACCAACCATAAGTTTCCAAACCATTTCTGATAGGGACCACCTTTTGAATAAATAATCCATTTTTTTTGATCCGTTGAATAATTAATAGAAATTTTTAATGAATCAATTTCATACCAGAATCTTAAGTATTTATTGTTATCAGAAGTTGCTAAGCCAGATTTTGGAGGAGCGACTTCTTTTAATGCTTTATCTTTAAACTTCTCTCTAAACTCATCGGAGATCCAGTAGATAAAGGGATAAGATTTAATAAGTTTTAGTTTGGATTGGTGGATGGAGTAGACTCTTTCATTATTAACACTATGAACATAATAATCCAATGCTTTTAATGCTTCTTCTTTTTTATACTTTTCTTGTAAATCAAATGAAACAGTTATAAAAATAGTATCATCGTCTTTATTGGATTTCTCTAATACATACTATACTGCTTCAACCAATATTCCCGGAAAAAAAAGATTTACACGGTCAAGTCCATAATCAACAAAAATATTAATGTGTAATTTTTCCAAAATATATTTACGAATATCCTCAAAGCTTTTAATAAACATAAAAGTATGAGGATGAATCATAACAATTTTTCCATTTTCATCAACAAGGTCTATACACTTTTTAATAAAGCAAGAATAAAGATTAGAATGGAATTTATAGGGAGTTTTGTAGTTGGCATCAATAAACTTTTTTAGTTCTGCGCCAAAATCTGAACTATCCGTATAAGGAGGATTAGCCACTGCAACATCATATTTAGCGGAGATAATTTCCAAGAAAGAAAAACTATCAATGGTTTTAGATTTGAGAAACTTATTCCCTTTTCCGTTTGAATATTTAGCAACAACGGATTTGAGTCTGGGGAAAAATTCATTTCTGAAATTGGAAAATTCTTCTATGTGAACATCGCCAAAGAGTGTGTCTTTTGTTTTTAGAAGTTTATCGAATTGATTATTAAATTTTTCTTCAATGCTAAGAAGCGAGCCGAATTTATAAGCAAATCGCAAGTCTTCCCAAACGTTTTTAATAAGCTTAACGGAACCGGAATCTAAAGATTGGTCGGCTTCAAAAACATTTTTAACATTATCATATTCAGGAAGATAGAAATCGGAAGAGACGATATTGAATTTCTCGATCTTGATTGATCTGTTTTTTTCTTTTGCTTTAATGTAAAGACCAAGCTGGCAAATTTGGATGGCGCGGTCGTCAATATCAATACCGTAAAGATTATTTTCAATTATAAGTTTGGGAATGTCGTCTTCATCGTAACCTTGGTCAAGATAAATATCAAAAAAGAAATCGAAAGCATAGAGGAGAAAGTTGCCACTGCCGGGAGCGGGGTCAATAAGTTTTATTTCTTCCGGTTTCTTAGGTTCTCTGGTTCTTGTTTTGGGAGCATTGGCAATTAGATATTTTTCTTTCAATGCACTATCGGGGTACATTTCAAGATAGAGCTTGCCGAGAGAATTATCTACTAAGAATTTTACAACCCACTTTGGTGTGTAAACTTGAGATGAGAGAGAGACTTTATCATATTCAATTTTAGCTTTACTTTCTTTAAACTCACTCAACTCTGTTTTGTTGTAAGATTCATAGAGCCAGCCCATAATATCATCGGACTTCCATTCGGTTTCTTCAATCAGATTAAAGAGATCAATAATTTCTTTAAGATCGAATACGTTTGGAATTTTATCGTAAAGGTAATCTTCCGAGAATAGATTAATTTCGTTTGCAAGAGAGCGAAACTGAGCGGTAATAAATTCATCAAGAGCTTCGAAAGGAAGATTTCTTTTATGAGGATTTTGTTCAAGCCAGAGTTTGTGAGCAAAAGAACGGTCGCCGTTGTTAGCACGGGGAATAATAGTTTCGGGAATAAGTGTTTTAGCTTCCATCACTTTAATAGCGGCAATTCTATTAAAGAGAGTGAAAGTAAATTCATCTAATAATTTTAAACGGGCTTTTTCATAAGAGGCGGTTTCACCGATAAGATTTTCGATTAAAGATTTTAGACGTTCATTCGCGCCAGAATAATCTTTTTCTTTTAGACCTTCTGATGAAAGCTGTTTAGTGAAAGCAGATAGAATCTTGTTTTTTATACCTTCGACGTGTTGCTCTAATTTCATTTCCCCTCGATTTGTATATCTAACTCAATTGTATCGCCAGCGCTCAGTCTTTCTAAATTATTTAACTGTTCTAAAAGCTGTTTTTTGTACACAGCAACAGTTATTTCACCGGATGAAAAGCGGAGTTTAATTTTTATCGGTTTTTTCTTAGTTGCAGCAGTTACGGGTTGTTCCGGTTTAGTTCTTATTCGTGATTCTATATCAATCAGTATATATTGTTTTAACTGAACAGCTTCAATTGAACTTACAGCTTCGTACATTGAGAAAGCACAGTTTTTGCAAGTATGTTCATAACCAATATCATAATGATTACAAATTCTTTTTTGGGTATAGTCAATTAGTGAGTTAGCTTCTTGAATGAGATCGGCATTTAGATCTATTGAAACTGATTCTATTTTTGATAAAGTTGATTTGCATTTTGAAAGCAACTCTTGATGAGATGAAGCCATCATCTTATGCTCTTTCTCAAAAATACGGTAATACTCATCTTTAATTTGCTGGACTTTCTTTTCAATTTCGGAATATTTGTCGGTTAATGAATTATTAAATAATTCATCAAACTCTGAAGAATAATTAAAGATATTACTTTGCTTATAAGAACCACCAATTTTGTTTAGTTCTGAAATAACATTCCCAACGAACTGTTGGAATTTTTTTGCTGCTGGTAATTTCTTTTGAACGAACTGATCTATAGATTTTATTTTTTTAACGGATTTAACGAAATCAGAATTCTTTTGTAAAAAGAGATCAGCTTTATCAAGATAATTGCCTTCGGTAGTTTTATCAGTAAACTCTTTGAAGAATGAAATTAGAGATGAATAATCGGGGAAATATTTTTCAAAATCATAAGTGTTTTTATGCAAAGTGCGGAGAAGGTCAATCAGCTTATTTGAAATAATTGTAATGGTGTCAATTAACTCAAAGTCGTTTGTATTATAACCGATTTCTTTTTCAAGAATGTCTTTTGCTTTAATATCAAGCAGGGATTGAATGATTTCGTTTTTATTTGAAGCGGAAAGAGTTTTAGAAATTGCTTTGAAGGATGCTTTCTCAAATTCTCTTGAACTTGTAAAAACTTTAAGAACATCGGGATCGGAATAATCAAATCTTTCAGCACCATTATATTTAACAATAAGTTTACCGCTTCTAAAAAGAACAGCGAGAGTTGTATTAATAACACCATAAGAGTAACCGCAAGGGGGATCAGAAAGAAATTCTTCAAGAGATTTACCACTTATAAAAGTATTTTTGATTAGAGAAACAGTTTCTTCAACAACTTTTAAATGCTCGCCGATAAAATTGCCATTGTTATCGAAAAAGTTAAAATCGCTGCCAAGATTAATAAACGGGTTTTTAAGATTAGATGCATTATTTTCTTTAAGAATTATCTTGGCAATATCTTCAGTTATAGCAGAAGATAAACGTTTGGTGTAGATGTTATTAATTAGTCTTTTTTGAATATCGTTTATCTTGTTCTTGAAATCCGAAACAGAAAGTTTTATTTCTTCTGAATGATAAATTACAATACCGGATAAATAAGCA
>JAIOIM010000307.1 GCA_019912505.1 Ignavibacteriaceae bacterium | reverse complement strand
ATTTAAGGTTAATTGATGCTCGAAACTCAGAGAACTATTGGTAAAGCTGTTTCAATGTCAGGTATCGGACTCCACACCGGAACTTCATGCACTATGACATTTAAACCGGCTCCGGAAAATTTTGGAATACGATTTGTCCGTGTTGATTTAGGAGGAAGCCCCGAAATTCCCGCCGTTGCAGATAATGTTGTAGATGTATCACGCGGTACCACGCTTGCGATAGGCGAGGCAAAAGTTCACACAGTTGAACATGTACTTGCTGCAATTGTTGGTCTTCAAATAGACAACATTATTATTGAACTTGACGGTATCGAACCGCCGATTGGCGATGGCAGCGCGATGCCTTATGTTGAAGCGCTGCAAAGAGCAGGTTTCGAGCAGCAAAAAGCGCCGAAAGATTATCTTATAATTGATGAAACAGTAATGTACCAAAACGATGAGAGACAGGTTGATATTGTTGCTCTTCCGCTTGACGATTATAGAATAACTGTAATGGTAGATTACCAAAACCCCGCACTCGGCAGCCAGCACACTGGTTTGTTTAACCTTGAAGCGGAATTTATTACCGAGTTTGCGCCTGCCCGTACATTTTGTTTTTTGAGCGAAGTTGAACATCTCGCGAATTCCGGTTTAATCAAAGGCGGCGATCTTGATAATGCGGTTGTTATTGTAGATCACGATTTGGATAAGGAAGAGCTTAAAAGGCTTCGTGATAAAATTGGTTTGGACAGGGATTTTGAACTCGGTACAAACGGTATTTTGAACAACAAACAGCTCCGTTTCAAAAACGAACCGGTTCGTCATAAGCTGCTCGATTTGCTTGGCGACCTTGCGCTGATAGGTGCGCCGATTAAAGCACAAATACTTGCTGCCCGCCCGGGGCATAAAGCAAATGTTGAGTTTGCAAAAATGGTGCGAAAACTTTATCAGCAGAAAAAAATTGTCCGCAAATATCAGCTTGTAAAAAAAGAAGGTGTTGTTTTTGACGTTAACGCAATTCAAAGAATACTCCCTCACCGCTACCCGTTTTTACTTGTGGATAAAATCATTCATCTCGATTTCGACAAAAAAGTCATCGGCGTAAAATCGGTAACGAGCAACGAACCATTTTTCCCGGGGCATTTTCCGGGTCAGCCGATAATGCCGGGTGTATTAATTGTTGAAGCAATGGCACAAACCGGAGGTATACTTTTATTAAATTCATTCCCCGATCCCTCACAGAAGCTTGTAATGTTTATGGGTATCAACAATGTAAAATTCCGTAAACCGGTTGTGCCCGGCGACCAGTTGTTTCTTGAAGTTGAACTTGGAACCAGACGCAGCAAGGTTGTTAACATGAAAGGTAAAGCATACGTTAACGAGCAGCTTGTTGCCGAGGGCGATTTTATGGCAGCCATAATTGACCGCGAAGAAAAGAAAGAAGAATAAAATTATGATTACCGTACATCCAACAGCTATTGTAAGCAGTAAAGCTAAGATAGGTGACAATGTTACAATCGGTCCTTTTGTAGTTGTTGAAGACGATGTTGAGATAGGCGAAGGAACTACAATTCAATCAAGTGCTGTTATATACAATGGGGCAAGGCTTGGAAAAAATGTTAAAATTTTTCAAGGTGCCTCTGTTTCAAACATACCGCAGGATATAAGCTTTGCCAACGAGTACTCTATTTTTGAAGTGGGCGACAATACAACAATCCGCGAGTTCGTTACACTACACCGAGGAACAGTCTCAACCGGAATGTCTAAAATAGGCAAAAATTGTTTGCTGATGGCTTACACTCACGTTGCGCACGATACCATTTTGGGCGATAATGTAATTCTTGCAAATGCTGTTCAGGTTGCCGGACACGTTGAAATTCATGATTATGCAATTATCGGCGGTATGACGCCGGTTCATCAGTTTTGCAAAGTCGGCGCACATTCAATGACCGGCGGCGGATTTAGAATAACGCAGGACTTACCGCCGTTTATGCTTGCCTCAGACGAACCGTTGCAGTTCCATGGTTTAAATATTATCGGTCTTCGCAGGCGTGGTTTTAGTAATGATGATATAATGCTGTTAAAAAAAGCTTTTGGTTATTTGTACAGCAAAAGTTTAAATGTGTCGCAGGCAAAAACAAAAATAATTGAAGAGATGGGTGATAATGAAAATATAAAAACTCTTCTTAAATTTTTAGAAAACAGCAAAAGAGGTTTGATAGGCAAATGATTTGGAGGTTCCAAAATACCGGGGTTAATACCGGCAGATTTAATATGGATTACGACCTTCAACTTGCCGAAGAATGCCGCACTGGCGAGGCTGCTTTGAGATTATACCGATGGGTTCCTTATTGCATTTCGCTCGGGGCAAATCAACCGGTTGAAAACATAAATATTAAAAAAGCAGAGGATGATGGGCTTGATATTGTTAAACGCCCTACGGGGGGGCGGGCTGTGCTGCATTCGGAAGAATTAACATACTCGGTAATTTATCCTATCGGCGGCGATACATCTGCTCATAATGTTTATCATCAAATAAATATGGCGCTGGCAAAAGGCTTAACTATTTATGATGATATGTTAGCAAGTGTTGACCTGGAAAACATCCAGCCAGATTTTTTAACTCATTATAAAAATAATAACGCATCGGCGTTATGTTTTGCAATGCCCGCAAAAAGCGAATTGAAGTTGAGCGGCAGAAAGTTAGTCGGCAGCGCGCAGAGAAAACTTAATAATGTTATTCTGCAGCACGGTTCAATCTTGACAGGCAAATTCCACAGGCGGCTTGTAAATTACTTAAATCTTCCCGGCGATGAGATTGAAAAAATTGAAGCAGAAATAAAACAGAAAACTATTGAACTTGAATCGATATTAAATAAAGAAGTAGATTTCGAGAGTCTTTCTTCATCTATAAAAGAAGGATTTGAAAATTACTTCGACATTAGTTTTGTCGAAACCAGTTTGTTGCAAACCGTATAAAAAAAAAGATTTCTAAAATGAGTACCGAACAAAAATTTAAGCGAATAACAACAAAAGCTTTAGAGCTGTTGAAGAAAAAAGGGATAAAGATAACCGCTTTAACCGCATACGATTTTATAACGGCAAAACTTCTAGATCAGGCGGGTATTGATGTGTTACTCGTGGGTGATTCCCTCGGTATGGTTTTCCAAGGAAATGAAACAACGCTGCCTGTTACAATGGATGAAATGATATATCATACCAAAGCTGTAACAAAAGCTGTTAACCGTGCAATGGTCGTTGTGGATATGCCATTTATGTCCTACCAGCTTATTGCCGATGAAGGTTTCCGCAACGCCGGCAGAATTATGAAAGAAACAAATGCCAGCGCCGTAAAGCTTGAAGGCGGTGAGCGCATTGCCGATACGATAAAAAAAATTACTGCTGCCGGTATCCCGGTTATGGGTCATATCGGGCTTACGCCGCAAAGCATTCATCAGTTTGGCAGTTACCGGGAAAGAGGGCGTGATAAAGCGGAAGCCGATGAGGTATTAAAGGACGCAAAAATTATCGAAGAAGCAGGCGCCTTTTCAATAGTGCTCGAAAAAATACCTGCTGCACTCGCAAAACAAATAACCGAGGCGTTAACAATTCCAACAATTGGTATCGGCGCCGGTGTTCACTGCGATGGTCAGATACTTGTTACGCCGGATATGCTCGGTTTAAATGTCGATTTCCATCCTCGCTTTGTCCGATATTATGCTCAGCTTGCCGATGAATCCAATAAGGCTTTTACCGATTATATTAATGACGTTAAAACGTTAAAGTTCCCATCGGAAGATGAAAGTTATTAACAAGAAATTTTGAATATGTATAAATATCTTTTTACTCTATTTCTTTTCATAGTTTTGTTTAGCCCCACCCCGTGTCAATCTGTGTCGGAAAAAATGATTGAGGAAGCAACCATAACCGGTATAGTGGAAGAGGCAAACTACATTTGGGTTTCAACCTATGGTTATGGTATCTGGCGTTATTCAAAAAAAGATGCTAAGTGGTTTGTATATAGTACAAAAACTGGCAACCTTGACGATGACCTTTTTTACACAGTGGCGGTAAGCGATAAATACGTTTGGGCAGGCACAAGCGAAGGCTTTTGGACACTTGACCGTAAAACCGATAAATGGCGCAAGCGTAAATTTGCACAGGGAGGCGAGTGGGGCAACTGGATTCGTTCTCTATCATACGACAAAAAGGAAAATATTTTATGGATTGGAAGGTTTGTAAACCTTACCCGTTTAGATGTTAGCAAACAACGTTTTTACGATGTTGATTTAACACAGGGAACCGACTTAAAGTCCAACAATATTAAATCTATTGCATTTGACGGTGACAGTATTATCTGGTTTGGAAGTGAATCGGGTGTGCATAAATACCAGAAGAAAAAAAATTACGATGACAAATCTGCGTGGAGTTATATAAATAATAACGGGCGCGGTTTTAACGGTGAAGGTGAGGCTGTCTCGGTTTCAGATTTTCTTATCACTTCTTCAAACATCTGGTTTGCAACAGATGAATTTGTTACCCGTGACCAACCCGGTTTTAACCTTGGCGGAGTATACCGATACGACCGCAAGTTAAAGTGGGACAGATATTATGATGGTAACGGACTTCAGGCAAATGGTGTTTTTACGCTGGAGCGTACAGGCAATATAATTTGGGCAGGGCTTTACAGTTTTGATAAAGACAGCAAAAAAGAAGTTGGCAGGGGCGTGGCTTTAATTGACAGGGTTACCGGCAGGATAAGAAAAATGGACTTAAACCAAACAGATATTGCCACAGCAAAAATAACCGCAACATACTTTGATGGCAATTATATCTGGATAGGGACAGATAACGGTTTATACCGAATCCGCATATCAAATCCGCTCGCACAATGGTCGGCTAAAAAATAATTTAGCTCCGAAACTTGATTAAATGGCGCCGTCTTTTAAATTGGATATTGAAATTTAAAGCTTTGTGAATTTCCGAAACACCTCATTTCCTATTACAATTTATTCGATGAGCTATGATTTATAATATTACCATCAAGCATCTTCAAAAGGATGAACGATACGCCTCTGCAAAGGCTTTTTTGTCTTCAATTGTTGGAGGCAGAGTACCGCCAAAAAAAAACTTTGAAAAATTGTACAGCGCAGAATTAATAAATACCGTGCGCGGTATGGTAAAACAATTTTTAAGAGGAAAAGATTTTTCAACGCTAAACCCCAGACATCACCAAGACGCCCCGAATGAAATTAATAAACAAAGAGCCAGCCTTGAGTTCAATCCTGATTACTGCAACATTCAGGGAAAATTACTGTTTAACAAATTGCCAAAAGAGGAAACCTTGGCGCCGCTGTATGGCGAATATGCAAATGCGGTTAGAAAATCGTTCGGTTCGTTTTTGCATTTTAATCTAACAAGACGCTGTGGAATCACATCCGCTGCCCATCATAACCGGGTTGCGGCAGTTGTTAAGCAGCTAAAAATGGATGGTGACGGAAGCTATAAACATGTTGCTATTGCAGCTCTTCATGATACTATTGAAGATCTTTTAAACATCGTAAAAGATAAAAAAGGGCGAATATACGGTATCCATCGTTATGAAGAATTTGTTGATGAGTTTATTCCGCCGGAATTAAAGGAACATGTAAAATTACTAACAAACAATTACGATCTGATTCTTAGTCATATTTATCAGCAATTTATAACAACCGATGTTTCGATGACAAAAAAAAATCTTTTGAATGCAATAGAAGTTCAAAGTAAAAGAAACAGCGGCGAATTAAGCGCGCATTTTGAAAATATGGGTGTGCTGCTGCAAATCTCTGACTTGGGGGAAAGCGTCTACAGTAAAGCAAAATGGATATGCTATGAAAACTTATATATTAACACAATGGCTGTTTCTACAAAAGAGATGAACGACTTCCGCACATTTCAAATAAAGGCGGTAGATTTACTTGATAACTCCCACGGACGCGACTCATTATCTATGGACGGGATGATTAAAAATATTATAAAGCTTGGTATATGGGCAGCACGGGGTTATGATTTGCAAAGCAGTTGGCTGCCGCTTAATGCCTTTGTTATGGAAGTATTTGAAGAAGCACTTGTGCATTCGGAACATTTAGTAATAAAAAATTTGTTCGAGCTTGAGTCGCAGCAGGACTTTCTAATTTCGGCGCTGATAAAATTTGAAAAATTAAAACCAATTTTTTATGTCGATACTCCCAGTAGTGAAAAGAGTAATAGCTAAAAAAATAGTTTTAAGGCGCGTTGCGAGCCTTCTCTTCTCTGATGCATAAAATAATTATCGGCTATTACTTTAGAATCAATTCAGCAGAATGTAATAACTTTTTAAGCAACTAATTTCTTTTTATCTTTTAGCCCTTAATTTTAAAGTATCAGGT
>JAIOIM010000306.1 GCA_019912505.1 Ignavibacteriaceae bacterium | reverse complement strand
GAAATATACACCGTTGAAACGGTTTCACATAAACTTAAGTTGTCATTAACACTTAGGGCAATAGTTCCATCCGCACATCGCTTATTATAAGTTTCAACTAACCGTGCGGCTTTACCAAGCGTTTTAAACGAAAATTACATTTAAGTTTTAACCCCACTATGTGCATAGTTTTAGTTACAGAATTTATAAATAAATCGTCTTAACTTTTATTGAAGGTGGCGGCTTCGATAGAATTGCCGGAGATTAATGATTACTATCTTTACTTCATCATCTCTCCGGCAATTTGCAATTACGCTAAAATTTTATTTGATGAGAATCATTTTTCTTACAGCAGAATTTTCATTTGTTTTTATACTGTATATATAAACACCGCTGGTTAAACCCTTTCCGCTGAACTCAACTTTGTAGCTTCCGGCTGCTTTTTCCTCGTTAACTAATGTTGCTGCTTTTTCTCCGAGTATATTAAAAACTTCTAAGAGTACTCTTGTTGCTTTCGGAAGGGCGTACTCAATTTGTGTTGCCGGGTTAAACGGGTTTGGATAGTTTTGAGATAACTCAAAACTCTCCGGCACTACATCAATATTAACTTCAATTACATTTGAATAAGTGAACGCTCCGTCATTGTCAATTTGTTGAAGTCTATATTTCAATTTTCCCATTGGGGGATTTTCATCAACAAACGAGTATGCTTTTGTCGAGTTGCTGTTACCGCTGCCATTTATAAAACCAATTGATTTCCACTCACTTTCCTCTTTCTCCTCTTGCCCGCCAATAGGTGCGGTTTGCCTTTCTACTTGGAACCCGTAGTTGTTTAATTCTGTGGCAGTTTGCCAGTCTAACTTTACGCTATTACCAACAACCGAAGCAGAGAAGGATGTTAATTCTACAGGGAGAGGGTTGTCATTACCACCGCCTAATCCGAATTCACTAAAACCTGTTAATGCCGGATAACACCATTCAAGTACCGGTGCCGCGGTAGCATCGGTAGGCACACCAATATCTACCCAGCTATCATTTACATCATCTCTTTTCAAAAGATGTATAGTTTCATAATTAGTGATACCTGTTATGCCGGTCAAATCGAGAGAAATACAATATGTGCCATTTACAGTACCAGAGGGAACAGTAATAGACCAATATTTAGGCGAAAGGTTTGTTAGTCCGCCCGGCAATGTACCGCCTGGCGAAGATAATATTTCATCACAAGTTAACAGAAGTTCGCCTCCGTTATTGGTAGTAAATTGAACTACTGAACCTGTGCCTGTAAACGTGATAGGGTTTGTGCTGCCTGCTGGGACAACCTGGTCGTTCGTTGCATCAGGTTTAACTCTAATTGATATATCATCTACAAAAACATAATCCTGAGAAGCAGCGCTATAACAATGCCAGCCAATGTAAAATGAGCCTGTAGCACCTGGAGTAAATTCGCCGGTACCTTTCAAGTATGTTGTGTTATTAATATTACTATTATCAAAAATAGCTGAGGAAGTCATCCCTGCCGAATTTTGAGTGGATCCCCATTTGACTTCAAGTTTTTCAGGGAAAGAATTTTGCCCTGCACTGTAATAGAAAATAACCTCGTAAGTAACTCCCGCCGTTAAATTCAATCCGGGGCTGAAGAACCAATCATCTGCCGCACGCGCAACATTGAAAAAATACGTCATTGAATTTGTCCCCGAACGTGGATTACCTGCAGCGCTATTTATCCAACCACTCTCGCCGTCTGTATTCTCAACAAACCAGCCATCTGGTACCGCAGGTGAAACTACACCATCAAAATTTTGTAGATAAGGAGGGGTAAATGTTAGTTCTTCGGGTGACGCTGCATCAGTGGTGCGGAGGATGGTAAGGTGATACCCGACAGCTGTTACATTATTTGCATCGGTGCTTGTTACATCAAAGAGCCAATGTTCCGTTATATCTGCTTGTAGTGTCCAGGTAGACCCACCATTTGTTGTGCGAATTATTTCCCCCTGATTGGAAACAACTGTTCCAATATTTGTACTCGAAAAAGAAACACCCCATAAATTTGTTGTTAATCCGCTAGTCTGGGGGGTCCAAGTTATACCACCATCAGTTGTTCGTATAATTTGGCTGGTGGAACCACTTACTCCGCCAACAGCAGTGCCATTATTTGCATCTGTGAAAGCGACATCATTTAAAGTAGCAAATAGATTAACTGACCGAACAGTCCAATTAGTGCCCCCATCTGTAGTATTAATAATTGTACCTGCAGCCCCTACTGCGGTTCCATTATTCACATCTGTAAATATTATGCTTTTCAAGGCATTTGCTGTATTACTTGTTTGAGTAGTCCAGTCAGTACCGCCATTTGTGGTTCTAATAATTACTCCACCCGAACCACATGCAGTTCCAGTATTTGCATCTGTGAAACAAACTGAATATAAATCCTGTCCAACGGTGGGGCTCGTTTGTGAAGACCAATTTGTTCCGCCATTGGTAGTCCTGACTATTGTGCCGTTCCAACCAACGGCTGTACCTGTATTCGCATCTGTAAATGAAACGCCATACAAAACACCCAGAGCAGGGCTAGTTTGTTGGTTCCATGACGCCCCGCCATCAGTTGTTCTGAGTATTGTGGCTGGAGAGGAGAAATCAGGACCATCTCCAACAGCAGTGCCTGTATTTGCATCAGTAAATGATACATTCCTCAATGAGAGAATACTGTTTCCAGAGGAAGATCCGGATGATTGTTCAGTCCAGGTGGTTCCACCATCGGTAGTTCTAATTATTACACCCTTAGCACCAACTGCAGTGCCTGTATTTGCATTCGAAAAAGAAACTCCTAATAGGTCTGTGGTTGTTCCGCTACTCTGAGATGACCAATTTGTTCCGCCATTGGTAGTCCTAACAATTGTGCCGTTAGCACCAGCGGCAGTCCCGGTATTTGCATCCGTAAAGGAGACAGATCTTAATGTATTGCCTCCTGCATTACTTGTTTGATAATTCCAGGTTGCACCACCATCAGCAGTTACTTGTATGGAACCATTATTGCCAACGGTTATTCCATTGTTTACATCTGTGAAAGCAGCTCCATAAACCCAGGTAGATATAGTGCTGGTTAAACTCCAACTAGTACCCGCATTTGTTGTTTTGTAAAACTTCCCATTTGAAGTAAAAGCTATTATATTGTTATTATCAATCGAAAGAACGGTATAAAAATGATTTGTTGTTCCACTTGTTTGAGAAACCCAATTAGCACCGCCGTCTGTCGTCCTAAGGATAACACCGCTTGCGCCAACGGCTGTGCCATTGTTGGCATCGCTAAATGAAACATCATATAAATTCGTAGACACTCCACTTGTTTGTTCTGCCCAGTTTGAACCTCCATCAGTTGTCCGAACAATTTTTCCTCCATATCCTACGGCGATTCCATTGTTTGCATCAGTGAATGACAAGCTATACAATTCACGCAACACACTTGTGGTTCCGATACTCCAAGTTGATCCGCCATCTGTTGTTTTCATTGCTCGTCCGGCATCCCCGATAGCCCATCCAACACTCGATGAAATAAAATGGACGTCATATAATATATCTCCTTGTGGAGATGGGTTTTGCCATGACCATGTTTGTGCATATACCACAAAAAAAGAGCTAATAACAATATACATTGTAAGTATTTTTTTCATCACACTACCTTTTGTTTTTAAAATTTCATTTGTAATATGAAATAGTCTAACTCTTTTCACAATCCCACATTCGGGGGGTATAATAGTCTATTAGTGAAAGAAGTGATTTGTATCAAGAAAGAAGAATGAGGGAGTCTCGGGTTTTAAAAAGATAGAGGAAGGTTAAATTTCACCTCGAAGGGATTTTGTAATAACTTCGGCTTTTGAGTTAACGTACAATTTTCTGTAAATATTTTTTGTGTGCGATTTTATTGTCTCTATAGTATTACCCAAATTGGCGGCAATCATTTTGAAGCTTTGTCCATCCACCATTCCGGCTACAATTTGTTTTTCTTTTTCGGTTAAGGGACTATCAATTTTGTTTTGGGGACTTTCAAAAAACCGTACAACTTTGCGTGCTATTTCTGGAGAAAGAGGGGCACCTCCGCCGTACGAATCAATTACAGCATCACGAATTTTTATTAACGGAGTATTTTTTACAAGATATCCAACCGCACCCGATCTTAATGCTTGAAATATTTTTTCGGTATCATCAAAAACTGTAAGCATAATGATGTTTACTTCGGCCCAACGATCTTTTAATAGTTGAATAGCCCCTAAACCGGATATACCGGGCAACCCGATATCGAGAAGTATTACATCAGGCGGAAGAAACCCCTTGGCTTTTTCTAAAAAGTCTTCAACCGATTCGGCTTTAATTTCGCATAAAAACTCAGGCTGAAATGAGAGGAACTCAAACAGGGGATCGCGAATATCTTTTAAATCTTCTATAAGTGCTACTGAAATCATATTACAATTTATTAGATGTTGTTTCGGTTATCAATCCCCCAAACGTGGGGTTAAATAATTTGCGCTTCAATTTTAATTGTTAAACCATCGTTATTGATAAATTCTATTTTGCCGTTGATGTTGTCAACTCTATGTTTCATATTTTTTATTCCGCTGCCGTTTTGCTTCAGGGCATAAGGTAACCCGGTTCCGTTGTCAGAAATTGACATTCTTATAT
>JAIOIM010000305.1 GCA_019912505.1 Ignavibacteriaceae bacterium | reverse complement strand
TTTATGTTTTTAAGAATTGTTATAAACTGCACCAGGGGGTAAGAAGATATTTTGTGCGGTTACAATTTAGTAAAGCTGTATGGGCAGAATCAAATGTTTCAATTTATCTCCGGCGACAAAATTCTTTTACCGCATCGAGGGAAGGGGCGTAGCCGTTTTGATAGGCGGTGACAAAATCGGCGCATGCTGCTTTTTTATTTCCCATTTGAAAAAATATAATCCCTCTTCGGAATATCACTTTGCCGTTTAATGGCTGAAGTGTTAACAAATAATTCAAATCATCAAGAGCTTGCTTATATTTTGTAAGCTCGCGGTAATTTTCGCTTCTATAAAAATATGCGCTAAAATTTTCATTGTTTATTTTTATAGCTTTTGAGAAATCATCGAGAGCGCTTTTAAAATCACCTTCAATGCTTTTATCAAACCCGCGGGCAATATAGAAATTATCATTACCGGGGTTTAAATAAATTGCGCGGCTGTAATCTTCAATTGCGGCTTTGTGTTCACCGAGAATTCCTTTTGCGTTTGCCCGGTTAACATAGGCTTCAGTGTAAAGGCTATCGAGTTGAATTGCACGGTTATAATAAAAAATAGCAGCGTCATAATCATCGCGCAGCGCGTTGATGTATCCCATTGTAAAAAATGCACTTTTGTTATACGGGTCTTCTACCAGTGCAAGGCGTACGCTTTTTTCGGCGGCATCAAGTTCATCAAACTCTATTAGTTCAACGCCTCTTGATAACATTGCCGATAATAAATCGTTGTCTAAGGATAACGCCTTGTTATAATTTTCAATTGCCTCGCTGTGTCTTTCTATTTTACTGTTTGCCCTTGCCAGTTTTAAGTAACCTTCGGCGTTGTGCGGGTTTTCTAAAATTGCTTGGGTATAATATTCTATAGCCGAATGATATTTGCCTTCAGAATAATTTATATCCCCCATCAGCATTGTTTTGGATACGGTTGTGCAGCCGGGGGCGATGGCAAAAACTAATATTCCCCAGAAGATTAATAAAATATTTATCAGCCGGTTTTTAACCATCAATAATTATCTTCATATTCAACTTTTCCATCTGTCGTATATTTTTTTTGATAGATAAGTTCCCCGTTGTCGTACCTTTCTTTTAGCCTCATTTTTCCGCCTTCATAGTATTGCGTTGATTCGCCCTGCAATTTTCCATCGCGATAATTGGCAACAAGCTTTAATGTACCACTGTGGAACCACGCTTTAAATTCGCCCTGTTTAAAATCATCAACAAAAAGTATCTGCGAAGCCAAGGTGCCGTCTTCATAAAAAAATTTTTGAAGTCCGTCTCTTTTACCGTCAACATATATGGTTTGAGACTCCACACTTCCGCTCGGGTAATAAGTTTCCTGCGAAATATATTCTTTTTCTTGGCAGCCTCCGATAATTGTAAAAAACAAAAATAAAACGGATAAATTGATAAAGGTGCTAAATCTCATTTTTCGTCCTGATGTTAATTTTTTATCTATCGCAAAATTATAATAATGCTTTACTTCTTCAAGCTAAATATTAAGATATTCTTCCCAAATACGAAAGAGTTGAAATGTAGCATAAATATCTTCTCCGCAATAAACAGCAATATCTTTTAGCCTGCCAGCCTCATAAAGATTTTTTACATCCATACCGGAAATGCCTTTTGATTTCGGCGATGTTATGCCGAATGAACGGCAGTAAAAATCGAGATTAAACTTACGCGTAAGACCGAAATATGTAAGCTGCTCGAGTAAATCTATATGGGTTGATGTATCGTATCTTTTCCCGAGTAAATTTTTTGTGGGTTTTACCTTCAGCAAAGCGGAGCGCATCATTAAAAACGGCGCATCGAAATTGCGACCGTTAAATGTAATAAACTGATCTGCCACTTCTGCAATCCGCCAAAAAGAAGCAAGCATTTCTTCTTCGCTTACACCTTTGTAGTTAATCCGTTTTTCTTCATTAGTCCATTCATTACCGGCTGTTTCTTCGTAGTAAACAAATGATTTTTCTTTTTGCACATCGTAGATGCCGATTGAGATGACCTTTGCGGTAAATGGATAAAGACTTGTGTAACGAATGGCTTCGTCAATTTTGTGCCGCCTAACTTCTTCCGAAGTTTCTTTTTCTGCGTAACGAAGCAAATATTCCTGCTGGCTTTCAGTCAAAGTATCAAAAGGGTAACCGCAGGTTTCTATATCAAATACTATTTGTCGCATAGAACCCCGACTAATTGTTATTAATTGTTTTTTATAATTTTTACATTTTTTTCAAATTCAGATATTTTTTTATAAACATCATCCGATAGCTCAGTTGATTTCCCATTCTTAGGATCAATGTTAACAACAACACCGCCGCCATCGGCTATAACCTGATTTGTTTTTGCATTTACAATTAGATGATCAAACCCGAAAGATGAATTTTTTATATACGATACGCGCGAATAAATGTAAAGCTCATCATCATACCTTGAGTGAGCGCGGTAATTTATTTCATTGCGAACCATAAAAAATATTTTGCCGTCTGAAAATAATCCTCCGGCGGGCATTAAACCGACTTCCTTTATATACTCAAGACGCGCTTCTTCAAAGAAATTTATATACACCGCGTTGTTGCAAACACCAAGCATATCAACTTCGTTAAATCTTACTTTTACAGATGTTTTATGTTTAAAATCTTCAGGTTTTAATTCCGCCATCAGTTAAATACTTCTCTTAAAATTGTAATTGTTTTATCTATATCATCGCTGCTTACATCAAGATGTGTAACAGCCCTGAGCAAGTCTGCTTTGCCAACCGAAAACAGGACTCCTTTTTCTTTACAAATTTTTATCGATTCTTCAACAGTATACTTTAATGGTTTGAAGAGCAAAATATTTGTTTGTACCGAGTTCAAATCAATCTCAAGATTAGGCAATTCGTTTATTGCTTTAGCAAGT
>JAIOIM010000304.1 GCA_019912505.1 Ignavibacteriaceae bacterium | reverse complement strand
CGGCAGGCACCATTTAGTTTTTCATGTTTCTTTTTAATTTTCGACTCGCCAAAATGTCTGTTGGTGAGTTCTATTGTTCCAGCAATTTCGTATGCGTTTGTAATACTTTCAGTAATTCTCGAAACGGCGGCATCGCTTTCTTCGATGTTCGTCTTTTTTAATGCCTCTAATTTGTTTCTTAATTGATTTATTGATTGTTCAAATTCTTTAACCGATTTACTTTTATCTTTCTTTATTTCTTGTTCCGCTTCTTTTAAAGCTTTCCATTGCGCCAATATTGCGTCACTTATACCCTTATGAGTATGGATTAGAGGTAACATTAATTGTTTTGATAATTCTTCTCCAAAATAGTAGGCACATAAATTGCGAAAAGGAATATCTTGTTTCCAAAGTTTAGGGGGTTTTAATTCTTTTTTAAATAGTTTACGGAATACATTTGTAAACGCGGTTGGACGCTGCGTAAACCAATACGAGATACTCTTTATTTTTTTATTAATAAGTATTTGGAAGGAATCACCCTCTAACTTTTTAAACCGTTCCGGCTTTTGATAAACATTTAGAGTTTCTTCAACTCGCTCGAAAAGAGCGTCCAGGCTAGCTTTGAAAGATTTGAACTGTACATCAAAATCTTCCGGGCTTACTACAAGGTGGTGTGATTTTGTAATTTCTAAAATGCCGGCGTGATATTCCATCAATGCTGCTGTATCTTTCTGGTCTTCATCATTATACCGCGCGGCACTAATATTCCCAGCCATTCTCAAAAATAAGTCGCTGACTGATTTCAGAATTGTTTCTTCGTCAAAAATTTTGTCCCGGAGTATCGGTATGAAATGAGTCTGGATTAGTACACTAACCTCTTTGCCAACCTCATCAATCGTAGTTTTCATTTTTTGTTAATATCCGTCTTTTTTGTGTTATTGAAAATAGATTTTTACGGATTAATTAGCAAACAGCTCATAACTTATTACTCCTAATAAATTGCTTCCCTGAATATAAAGTCTTACTACTTTTTATCGGTCAGTTTACTTTTATCATTATCTATAGAAACACCGGCGTAGGCGTTTTTTATTATGCAGTTATGTATTTTAGCCGAGGCATTGTGTTTTACATAAATTGTGCGACCGTAGTCGGTGGCAAGAAAATCAATTACAAGTTTTTGGGCGGGTGTACCGGAGAGTTCAGCATTGCCCTCCATTATAAGTTTTGCATCACCATGAAAAACTATCATGCTGTTGCTGTTTGTGCCGCAGTTAATTTTACCGCCGGATTTAACTGTTATGCTTTTGTATGCGTCGTAGCGGGCATTAATTGTTAGGGTTGCGCCGTTTTTTACAACTAAATCTTCTTCTGTTAAAGTTGTGACAGCAAGAATTGTTTCATCACCCAAAACACTCCCTCCGTACTTAACTGCCGGTGTTAACCTTATAAAATGGGCATCCCCTTTCTCAATAGTTGTGCTATACTCAAAGTTCGACGTCAAGTTTATATCTGTTGAAGTAGAATCGATCAAGTTCTTTAATCTGTAATTTTTATAAAATGAATTTGGGTTTTGAAAAGTGTATTGAATCTCATTTAGTGTGCTGTAATGCCTATTAATAGCAAGGGAATAGTATCTGTCTGCAAGTACGGAATCCCGGAAAAAACCCAAATCTAAAAAATAGCTAATGGTATTATCATAGTTTATTGCTCCAACTTTGTTAACAAATGAAAAATTAACTGTAGGCGCTTGTATTAAGTTGAGATTATTGAATTGTTTGATTGGAATTATTCTCTTTAATGTTTTCCCCATTAAACCGCTTAGTCTTGGGGCTACTTTTTCTTTCCATGTTATACCGAGAGAAGTTAATGTGTTGGTTTTTGCATCAACTAAGCCTTCGCGATAAATAGAATCAGGACACTCTGTACTCATCAAAGTAAAAAACGGGTCCATTGTTAATTCTTTCATACCAAATAATAGTCCCAGATTAATGTGGTACATCATCTGTGCAGATGAAGGGTTGTGAAAATTAGGGAATTGATTTACACAATTAGTATCGCGTATATAAAATTTACCGGATTGTGTTGAGTAAGCGAAAGGTATATTATTTGCTAGCAGAGGCTTTAAATTTCTAACAATATAATCATCAATATTGTCTTTGTAATAGGTTGGCCATTTAGGATCGGGGATATACGGGAAATCGTAATTGTAAAGATTATACGAGATATAATTTAATTGGGCTCGTCGTATGAATTCCAAAGATGTAAGAGCGTAACCATTGCTGGGTATTTCGTCCGGTTGATTGTAGCCAACCAATCCTTTCCAACCACTTGTAAATGTTGCATAATATCTTAATATACCCCCGGAAGCTGCTTGTATTAAGCTGTCTACAATTCTAATCGGCTCAAAATTATCGATGGAACCAGGTTCGTTTAAGCCCATCCAGCCCAGGACATTAGTAGGATTATTGTACATTGTAACGAGCCCTGCAACTTGTTCCTTGACAGTAGTTTGATTTTTAATTTCCTCTCCCTTACCGTCTTTCACTTCAACATAATCAACATATAGCTTAACATTATCTAACCCGGTCCAATCTACGAAAAACTGCATCCACATTGAATCGAACTTGTTCGGGTCATCCACCTGACCCGGATATATTCCGCGCAATGATTCTTCAATTTTATTTTCAAGTTCTTTCAAATTGTATTCAAATATTTTTTTTCTCCAATTGTCCCATCCCGTTGGTGTACCTTCAATAAAATCACGTACTGTTAATGTGCGAGTTTGTATGTCTTTGTATGTTATAGTAGGAACTTTAGGATTTGACGCAACAACCCGTATTGTACAAACATGGGCATCTAAATCAACATCCAAAGAAGGATTGATTTTTTTTATTTTAAGCCGGAATGTAGTTGTATAAGGGACATATCCCGCTGAGTCTATTTTCATTACCTGGTATTTAATATGCTGTGCATAAGCAGGTCCAAAAATTAGTTTACCTGGTGTTGAGTTTTTTGTTGCTATACCTCTACAATTATCATTTGCATCATAAAATAGTTCTCCGATTTCATCAGTGTATTTAAGTTCAACCACACCTTTATGTAGTGTATCACCCATATGTCCTTCAGCTTCCCATTTTGTATACATTGCATCCGAGTAATAGCTGACAAGTTCTTGGCTGGGGAGACCGGTTCCCCAAATATTAATGGGAATAACGCGCAAACCATTATTGATTATTAAATTGTATTCATTGTTATCATGAATTCTTGTCGAAATTCCGACAGCACCTAATTCTCGAAGTCGCTGGAAATTTAATGAGCTCATGTCCCGGGCATCGACATTGGTGTATACTGCGACTATAGGTATACCCTCATAATCATCAAGGTAGTGCATCTGTCCGTTTATAAACGGGGCAGAGAAAAAAAGAAAAACAAACAAGAACAAAAAATTATTTTTGTTGATCATAATGATCCCTCATTTAGTTATTTATTAATTCGCCTTTTACTAAGGCATTTTTTTCTTCTAATGATTTTATTCACTTTCTCTCACTCTATTTCACTTCAAAAGAATCATTTTTTTCATCTCCATACATACCGGCATATTGCCTTCGCCAATTACCTCTATTCTGTATAAATAAATTCCGGAGGCAAGACCGCTGCCGTAAAATTCAGCTTCATAATAGCCGGCTTCTTTCATCTCATTTACAACTGTTTTTATAAGTTCGCCCTTTATATCATATACCATAACTTTTACATAACTTCTTTCTTTTACTCTGTAAGGGATAAATGTTGCCGGGTTAAACGGAT
>JAIOIM010000303.1 GCA_019912505.1 Ignavibacteriaceae bacterium | reverse complement strand
ATATAAAACTCCGTCTTCAGAACAACGGAATACCCATGCCCATTCTACCGTTGGAAGATATGGATAAGAATATGAAATAATGTTTGTTCGCCGCTAAAATATTTTTTACACATTAACCTTATAGAGATGTTATGAAGAGTTTAATATTTATATTGAGTTGCTTATTAATCGGCGGATGTATGAATATAGCAGACAAAAATTTAAAAGAAAAATATACTGAAGAAATAAAGGAGGCAGATATAAACTTTTCAACTCTTTCCGAAAAAGAAGGTACTGCCACAGCATTTATTAAATATGCCGGTGATGATGTAGTAATGCTGAGGGATAAAAAATTTCCTCTTCTCGGCAAAAAAGAATTGGAAGATTACTACAATGCGCGACCCGATGATGGCTCTAAACTTACTTGGTATCCGTTAAAAGCAGAAGCGGCTGAAAGCGGCGAGATAGGTTATTCATTCGGCAACTGGGAATACAAAACACACGACACTACGTTTTACGGGAATTACGTTTCGGTTTGGAAAAGGAATGTAAACGGTGAATGGAAATATATTCTCGATGGAGGAGTCTCAACTCCAAAGCCGGAAGAAAAAGATTAAATTTATGAATGCTCCAACGCAGATGTAGATGCAATTAAACATAACTGAGTCTGGTCAAAAAATGTTGTAAACGGTTACGCCATGGCGCACAGGTGAAACCGTTTTTGATTTTCTGTCTTTTCTCATTAACCCACGACTTAAGTCGTGGGTTAACAACAACCTTATATTAGACAAAACCGTTTCTCCGTAGGAGTCCTTTGGACAACGGTTTATATTTCTATCTCAAATTGAATTGTTCACATTTTTAGACCAGGCTCATAACTAATACAAATATGGGATAAAAAAAGCCCTATCCCGTTTTACCGGAATGGGGCTTTTAGTCAAAGGATGGAGTAGATTATACTAAACCCTGGTCTAACATTGCATCGGCAACTTTTAAGAAGCCTGCTATGTTTGCGCCTACAACGTAGTTACCCTTAAAGCCAAATTGTTCGGCAGTTGTTGTACAAGCTTCATGTATTCTACGCATAATCTGCTGTAAGCGTTCGTCAACTTCTTCACGAAGCCAAGGTAAACGCATACTGTTTTGAGTCATCTCTAAACCTGAAACACCAACACCGCCTGCGTTTGCTGCTTTGCCCGGTGCGTAAAGAATTCCGGCTTCTTCAAAAACTTTGTAACCATCGTATGTTGTAGGCATATTTGCACCTTCGCATACACAGAAGCAGCCGTTTTTAACAAGTTCTTTTGCGTGGCTTACATCAATTTCATTTTGAGTTGCACATGGCATGGCAACATCAACTTTAACGCCCCATGGTCTTTTACCTTCATAAAAAGGAACTTTGAATTCATCGGCGTAATCTTTTACGCGGTCGTTTGCGCTTGCTCTCAGTTTAAGCATATAATCAATTTTTTCTCCTTTTACACCATCGGCATCGTAAATAAATCCATCGGGTCCGGAAAGTGTAACTACTTTTCCGCCAAGTTGTGTAATTTTTTGAACGGCGCCCCATGCAACGTTACCGAAACCGGAAACAGCAAAAGTTTTGCCTTCAATTTCCAAACCACGTGTGCGTAGCATTTCCTGGGCAAAATATGTAGCGCCGAAGCCTGTTGCTTGAGGGCGAATAAGAGAACCGCCCCAGTTTATACCTTTACCGGTTAGTACGCCAGTAAATTCATTTTTTAATCTTTTGTATTGACCGAATAAAAATCCAACCTCTCTTCCGCCAACGCCAATATCGCCTGCAGGAACGTCGGTGTTAGGACCGATGTGTCTGTAAAGTTCATTCATAAAACTTTGGCAGAAACGCATTACTTCATTGTCGCTTTTTCCTTTTGGGTCAAAATCAGAGCCGCCTTTACCGCCGCCCATAGGTAATGATGTTAAGCTGTTTTTAAATACCTGTTCGAAGGCAAGAAACTTTAAAATGCCAAGGTTAACCGAAGGGTGAAATCTTAAACCGCCTTTGTAGGGACCGATGGCGCTGTTCATTTCTATACGGTAACCACGGTTTACATGAAAATCTCCCTGATCATCCATCCACGGAACGCGGAACATTATTACTCTTTCAGGTTCAACCAATCTTTCGAGTATGCTTGCTGCTCGGTATTCGGGATGACGGGCAAGAACCACGTCTAATGATTCTAATATTTCATGCACTGCTTGATGAAATTCGGGCTCGTTTGGGTTTTGAGCTTTTACTTTTGCGAGTACATTATTTGTGTAGTCTGACATAAAGACCTCTAATTTAAATTTAGTTAGTAGAATACTATCATTTATTACAATTAATTTTTTCGAGTGCAGAATGTGTTAATGAGCAATCGAGGCACAAAACTTTTTGTCTCTCAATCGAAATGTTTTATAAGTGAATCCGGGAATTGATAATTTTTGGAAGCGGTAATTTTTCAAACCGGATTGGAGCGGTAACTGTGCGGAGGGAAAATCTAAACAGTTACACATAATTCTTGGAAGCTTTGTTCAGTGAAAGCGTATCCCCGTTAAATGTACGGCTCGGAAGTGAGCGCATAAAATTCTCATTAAGTTTATTCATAATCTCACGGAAAACATTCAAATATTTCCTGACCAAACTTAGCAATATTTATCCAAAAAACCTCAAAGTTTTCCCCCGCATTTTTCCCCGCGTGCCAGCTAAAAACAGATATAAAAACAGCAACACTTTAATTATTTAACTGAAACGAATCATTACCCTATAACATTAAGCAAATAGTGCAATTAAGCATAAGTTTATAATCGGTTATGAACGAATACCCTCATAATTAATTTTTTGGTTTTAATGAGCTATAAATGATGGTAAATAATATCTGGCGATTCATCGGTATTCGTTTGCACGGGGTGCGGTTTACCGGTGCGTTAGTAAACGGATGCTGGATTTGGATAAACCGCAGTTAATTAACGAATGCGGATTTAGATAAACCGCACCGCCATAAATGACGGTGCTAATCAAAAAAATCATCGTTAACGATGATATAAATTAAGCATCTTTGTCAATTTTAATTTATGTGTCTCTGCTATTTCTACAATATTTTTTTACCGAGGGAAAACCTATAATGCTTTTTTTAACAGCTGATGATGTGTAAATATTAGAGAAGTTTTTATGTAAACCGGTGAACATCGTAGATTTTCAATTACTGTTGAAAATAATTTTCCTCGATAGCAATTAATCTCTGTAGGAGATTAATAAAATGCTGCGGGTGTGTTGTAAACACAATAACATGCGCCCCAATAAAAATTATTTTAGGAGCGTCATCTTGCCGGTGGTTTTATATCTGCCGCTTGTTAAAGTGTAAAGATATACCCCCGAACCAAGCTGCTTGCCGCTGTTAGGAAACTGAACCGTGTAACTCCCCGCTGCTTTATTTTCACTAACGAGCGTTTAAATTAACTGCCCATAAATATTGTAAACCTTTAGTTCTGTAAAACCATTCTCCGGTACTGTGTAATTTATTGATGTTACGGGGTTGAATGGATTGGGGTAGTTAGTAACTTCAAGTTTATCCGGGATGTTTACTCCCTCATTTAAATTTTCTTTATATAAACCGCCGCGGGCATCTATTACATTTGTACGGTTTGTATAATTAGAGCCATACTTTCCTTTAACGAAATAATAGAGATAGCTTGTACCGCTAAACCGAACATCATAATCAATGAACTCGAAAACATTAGAACCAACGGAGGCAATTTGAACTGCATAAATTTCCGGGTGACTAAGCGGTGTAGAACTAATGGCACGATAAATAATATAATTATCAAGATTAATACTTGGATGCGGAGCCCAAACGAGACGAGGGTTGTTATTCCCCGTTGGGATAACAACAAGGCAGTTTTGCCAGAAATTAGGGAACGAATCGGTTACTGGTGGGCCTGCCTGCTCCATTTCCCAGAACCTTTTCAATGCCCCATTTTCAATTTCTACAAAGTCTCCTGATGCACCAAAAACTTTGTATAAAAATTCATCGTTTATTTTATCGTATTTTATTGCAATATCAATTCCCTGAAGAGGTGGCGGGGCGTAATCACTTCTACCAATTCTTCTATCTCTGTAATCAATATAAAAATAAGCATCACCAGATGAACTTGTTATCTTATAAAGACCATAACCATAAACCGGGGCACCTTGTTGCGAAGAGGTAAAATCCAAACCTCGCCATATATTTAACTGCTGATTGTGAACGGTAACAGTTAAGGATGGGCTATCAAATTCTTCAGTCTCATAGAATACCCAATCATCAAAATTTATAGGAGTAGGGTAATAAACGCCCCAAACCTAACTTTGATTTTTGAATGTAATAGTAATTGGACTATTATAATTCTCTTCAGTAGCAGTACCTAAGAAAATTTCAACTTCATGAAAAAGTAATTTTTGTGGAATGATATAGGTCGAACTGAAGATGATAATTAAAATAATGGTTTTCATTTTTTTATCCTTTATTTTATAAATACAACTTCACCCGGTGTCCAGATTGTGTAAATTAGTGTTCCATTACTTGTGATTGCAGGCGATTCCGCCGGCGGGCCATCAATTGGCAATATCCATTTTAGATTGCCATCTTTTGTAATTGCTAATACATTATTGTTAGTTTGGTTGATTGTGCCAAGATATACAGTCCCTTGGTTATCACACGCCAGTGGACTGAAATTTTGATTGCCGAGCAAACCTCGTTTCCACCTTAAATTGCCATTATAGTCTAATGAGTACAATGTGTCTGTAGCAAAGTAAATATTTCCATCTTTATCAATCGTGGGATCCTGTCCATAATAAGATTGCCCAGCCGTATGCTTGTATTTCCATTTTACATTTCCATCAGGATCAAGACAATATAAATTAGCAATTTGATAATTAGTAGTATCATCCTGTACCAAAACAAAAATGTTGCCTTGTGAGTTTATTACTGGTCCATTATCCAGCAACTTGCCGCCGAACTTCCATTTTGTTGTTTTGGTTATCAAATTAAAAGCGATTAAAGTTATCTCAACTCCTCCAATTTTATTTCCATGCAGATATAAGATGTTGCCATCAGGTGAAAATGCTAGATTAACTCTATATCCCCAAGCAAAATTATCATCATTAATTCGCCATAATAACTCTCCATTTGGGCTTATAGCTATTAGTGACGAACCATATTCAACTGCGTAAATTGTACCATCTTTTCCTATTCCTATACCGCGATTATATACTCCGCTTGATGAAGAGCATTCCCATTTAACACTTCCATCCGGATTGATTGCAGTTATAATTCCGGGTGATCCATTAGAAACATAAATTGTTCCATCATATCCAACCATAGGAGTTGTGCCGGTTTCAGAAACATAGAGATCAAATTGCCAAAGAATTGATCCATCGATTTTTGCAGCGATAAGTTTTGGAGGCCATGTGGTAGCAAAATAAAACACTGAGTCATTGCCCATAGTTATGCCAGTGGCAATCCTTGATCCAGAAATTGAAGCAAATAAAACACCTTGTTGCGGTCCAGTATATTTAGACCTTCCGGTTCTCTGCATATCCATATGTAGAGCAGGCCAGGGGCTGTCTGCTAAACTTGCCCA
>JAIOIM010000302.1 GCA_019912505.1 Ignavibacteriaceae bacterium | reverse complement strand
CTTTTTTGCTCCGCGCTGATGATGTATTAATTGATTTGTTAACAGACAGCGGTACAAGCGCAATGAGCAGTGAACAGTGGGCAGGTATTATGCGCGGCGATGAGTCTTACGCAGGGTCAAAAAGTTTTTTCCGTTTTGAGGATGCGGTAAAAAAAATAACCGGACTCAAATATATAATTCCAACTCATCAGGGAAGAGCATCTGAAAAAATTATTTTTTCAATAGCAGGCGGTAAGGGAAAATATTTTCCGAATAACACACACTTCGATACCACCCGCGCAAATGTTGAGTTTTCCGGAGCGGAAGCCGTTGATTTACTGAATGAAGTCGGCAAACATCCCGAAATACGCGCCGACTTTAAAGGCGATATGGATGTAGAAAAACTAAAAAATTTTATAAAACAAACCGGTGTAGAAAACATCCCGTTTTGTATGCTTACCGTTACCAATAACTCGGGAGGCGGTCAACCAGTTTCGATGAAAAACATACGCGAAGTAAGCGCCGTTTGTAAAGAAAACGGTATTCCGCTTTTTCTTGACGCCTGTCGTTTTGCAGAAAACGCTTACTTTATAAAACTAAGGGAAGACGGATACGCCGATAAATCAGTGCTGGAAATTGCTCAAGAAATGTTTTCGTATGCTGACGGAGCAACGATGAGCGCAAAAAAAGATGCACTCGTAAACATCGGCGGTTTTTTAGCTTTAAACGATGACCAGCTTGCAATGAAGTGCCGCAACCTGCTTATTGTTACGGAAGGATTTCCAACTTACGGTGGGCTTGCAGGGCGCGACCTTGAAGCTATAGCGCAGGGTTTGGAAGAAGTTGTTGACGAACATTATCTTCAATACCGTATACGCAGCATAGAATATTTGGGTGAAAAACTTGTATCTGCCGGTGTGCCGATAATCGAACCGCCCGGAGGTCATGCAATTTATCTCGATGCAAAACGTTTTGTACCGCATATTCCGCAAGAACAGTTTCCGGGTCAGTCGGTAACATGTGCACTTTATATTGAAGGCGGCATCCGCGCCGTTGAAATAGGCAGCGTTATGTTCGGTAAATACGATGAAGCCGGTAAACTGATTCCGCCATCGATGGAACTTGTACGCCTTGCAATACCGAGGCGGGTTTACACCCAAAGTCATATTGATTATGTCCTCGAAGTTATTCTTGAGGTGCATAAAAACAGAGAAAAACTAAAAGGATACAAGATAACTTACCAAGCGCCGATGCTTAGACATTTTACAGCCAGGTTTGGTACTGATTAAAAAGGAAAGGGGGAAACAGGAAAAGGATAATTTTGTTTGAAAAATTTATTTGATGACGGCTTCTCTAAATAAAGAAGCTGTTCTCATTTTAAATGGGTAGATAACATCCATGATGATTAACTATCTTGTTCGTATATTTGCACATTAAATTTTATGATGGAGTAATTATGTTAGTAACTACAACCCCGAATGTTGAAGGGAAAAAGATAACAAAGTATTTTGGAATTGTAAGCGGTGAAGCTATTATGGGCGCAAATATATTTAAAGATTTTTTCGCCGGAATTAGGGATATTGTTGGCGGGCGCAGTGCTGCTTACGAAGAGGAATTACGCAAAGCAAAGGATATTGCTTTAAGCGAAATGATGCAGCAAGCTTCTGCGCTCGGTGCCAATGCCGTTGTGGGCGTCGACCTTGATTATGAGACAATTGGAGGCGGTACCGGAAATATGCTTATGGTAAGTGCCAGCGGAACAGCGGTAGTATTAGAAAACAAAATATAAATATTATGGAAAACAAAGCAGGTTTTGTAACCATCCTCGGTCTTCCCAATGCGGGTAAATCTACATTGTTGAATGCACTGCTTGGACAAAAATTATCAATCACCACAAAAAAACCGCAGACAACTCGAAAAAAAATTCTCGGCATTTTATCTGAAGAAGATTATCAGATTATTTTTCTCGATACGCCCGGAATCTTAAAACCATCTTACCTGCTTCAGCAGAAAATGATGAATATTGTAAATAAAGCTTCGCACGATGCAGACATCTATATTTACATTATGGATGTAAGTGATGACCCGACAGGCGAAAAATTATTTTCAGAAGAGGTGATACAAGCATCGCTTAAAACAAACAAACCTAAGCTGCTTATTATAAATAAGGTCGATTTGTCGAACCAGGAAAACATTGTGGTTCTCCTTCAAAAATTTAACGACGAAAATAAATTTGATGCAGTTATTCCTATTTCAGCTTCGCTTGCTTATAACATAAGCTCGGTGTTAGCCCAAATAATCGAGAGGCTTCCCGAACATCCAAAATATTATCCTGATGATATTGTAGCTGATGAAAGCGAAAGATTTTTTGTGTCGGAAATTATTCGCGAAAAAGTTTTCGAACTATACCAGGAAGAAATTCCTTACAGCACCGAGGTACGCATAAGCGATTACAAAGAAAGAGAAGCAGGTAAGGATTTGATCCGTGCCGTAATAATTGTTGAGAGAGACAGCCAAAAGGGAATTGTAATCGGTAAAAACGGTGAAGCCATAAAACGACTCGGTGCAATGGCGCGAAAAGATATTGAAAGTTTTCTTCAGCGCGAGGTTTTCCTCGACCTACGTGTAAAAGTTAAAAGTAAATGGCGCAGCAACGAAAACATGCTTCGTTCCTTTGGATATGATGATTCGGAGGAATAAATAATTTTGCCAGGTAACTTATATAC
>JAIOIM010000301.1 GCA_019912505.1 Ignavibacteriaceae bacterium | reverse complement strand
TATAAAAAGTGCTCATTTAATGCCCAGCATGAACTCAGACGATTTTCTTTATGCCATCTAACCGAATCTGTTTTACCATCTATTATCTTTAGTATTTTCTTATCGCCAGCTACCCAAAACGAAGACACAGGGCAATAAATTACTGTTCTATTTTGGTTATCCCTTATTCCAAAAACATCGTTTATGTTTGTATCGGTTCCGCTTTTAATCTTTGTCCAGTTGCTGCCGTCGTAATGGGCTATATTGCCGTTATCGCCAACCGCATACATGTCACTGCTGCTGCTGCCCCAGAGTTTGTTGATCGACATGCCCAGCGATGAGGGCAAACAAAATTTGTCTACTTGAACATTATTTTTTAATCTTGCAATTTTGTCCCCGGTTGAAGTTACCCATATTTCTCCATCATCAAAATTAAATATCGCCCCCGCTGGATAAGGGGTAACACTTGTTTGACCACATACCGTGGGGAAGTAGATTCTTTTTACTTCCCATTTTACTCCGTCCCAGTGTACAGCATTGTAAGCATGCGGATCCGGGTTGCCAAGTGAGTCCTTAATATAAATCTCACCAACCGCCCACATGTTGTTTTCGTTTATTATGGCTACATCGTAAAGTACGCTGCTGCCGTGCTCGCCAAACGTAAATGTTTGCCATGTAAAGTTGTGGCTTGTTGTGTCCATTGTTTTTACAGCTGCACTGCGTGTAAGTGTTTTATTATTTAGCTCTCTAATTGTTAGGTTATAATTATAACTTTTATTCGGCAGCAGTCCTTCATCATAAATGGTGGTATCTATACTCTGCCCGGCAAAGTTAAAAATAAGCGAGTCGCCCCGGTAAACCTCAGCGCCCGCGATACCTTCTGCTTTAAGTGTTAGCCATGGTTCAGTGCAAGAAGCATCTTCGGCGGTAAACTCAACACCGGTTGGTTTGTTCTCCGGTTCGGAAGGGTTGCAAGAGAGAAATAGAAGACCGGTAAATAAAATAAACAGAAAAATAACTTTGCGTATAGCCATAACAATAGAACCCTTCTCAGTGAAAGAAAATTTTAAGAATTGTAATGTAGAAAAGTAACCCGGAACAGCAGCGCGCAAATTAAATTTTTTCACTGCCGTTACTCCTTAAAATAGCAATTTATTTTTTTGTTTACTTGTATCATGAGTGCTCTCATAAACTGTTGTTGCAAATTTACAGGGAAGAATTTACAATGTAAAATGTATAATGTACAATAGTTGGTTATGCGGCATTGTCTATTGAGTC
>JAIOIM010000300.1 GCA_019912505.1 Ignavibacteriaceae bacterium | reverse complement strand
AAATATAGGTTCAAACCCGTTCCGATTTTTAACATTGGTAAAAATAAAAGTATTACAATGCAAAGAAGAAAATGCCTTAGAAGCAATAAAGCTTTTTACTGAAAATAGATTAAAAGAATTCGAGAATGAAAACCAATATTTTGGCGCCGGCAGAATGCGTAATAGATCCGGCATGAATAATTTTATTAATAACAGATTTAAAAATAAAAGAGGATAACAATGAACAACAGGTTAGCAGTAGCAATTGAAGAAGTTGGTACGGAAGAAAGAGTAGCCGAGCATTTCGGAAGATGTTCAAAATTTTATGTGTGTGAACTGGATGAAAACAAAAATGTATTAAAAACCGAAACATTTTTTAATCCATTAGCCGGAGAACACAACGGTGCTTGCCAATTACCCGGATACGTAAAGCAGTTTAATGTTTCTACTATAATTGCCGGCGGTATGGGGCAAAAAGCAATTTCAAATTTTTTATCATTCGGTATTGATGTTATAACTGCGCCCGGACTTTTATATGATGAAGCGATAATTCAGTATAACAAAGGTACGCTTATGGGTTACGATACTTGTTCGCACGAACACGACCATAGCTGAAATTAGAGGTTTAAATGTTAATATCTGTTGCCTCCGGTAAGGGGGGAACCGGCAAAACAACCGTGGCGGTTTCTCTTGCCGCATCGTTACACGGAAGCGTTTATATCGACTGTGATGTGGAAGAGCCAAATGGTCATCTCCTATTGAAGCCCGAGATTCAATCTGAAGTTGCTTTGAAAAAATTGCTGCCGGTAATTGATTATGCAAAATGTAATTTTTGCGGTAAGTGTGTTGATGTTTGTGAATACAATGCACTATTAAATTTCAAAACCGAAATTGTTTTGCTTGAGGAATTATGCCATAGTTGCGGCGCGTGCAGTTATCTTTGCCCCGAGAACGCAATAACCGAAGAAGGTAAAATTGTTGGGTTTATCCGCGAGGGAATATCCAAAATTAACGATGTAAAGTTTATTGACGGCATCCTAAACATTGGAGAAGCTGCTTCCACCCCATTAATAAAGGAGGTTAAAGCAAAAGCCCTGCCCGGAAGAATTAATATTATCGATTCACCGCCAGGCACTTCATGCTCTATGGTTGAAGTTGTTCGGGATGTCGATTTCTGTATTCTTGTTACAGAACCAACTCCGTTTGGTTTGCACGATCTTAAACTCGCGGTTGATGTTTTATTGCTTCTTAAAGTTCCCTTCGGAGTTATTATTAATAAGTATGATGATTCATTCAAAGAATTGGAAAAGTATTTGGATGAAATGAAAATTCTTATTTTACTGAAAATTCCTTTTAATAAAAAAATTGCAGAGGATTATTC
>JAIOIM010000299.1 GCA_019912505.1 Ignavibacteriaceae bacterium | reverse complement strand
ATTATTAACAGCGCGATGCCTTACGAAATTGCTTTATACAGTCCAAAATTATTAGACCGCTTTTTTGAGTGGGAAGAAAAGTTTAAAGGCGATGTACTTCGTGAAGATGCGTATATGCGTTCATCACGAGTATTAAAGTTTTTGAAGTTTATAAAACCGGTTAATGATGACTCGGCAGTTCCCGGAGACTCGGTACTAAGAGAGTTTATAGGCGGAAGTGTAAATAAATATTAGCTTTGCTTTTTACGCACCAATCAGTTTTGTAAGTAAAATAAAAATAACCACAATTATTCTAAATGACCTCTATCAGTTCTCTGACATGGCTATTTTTTATTTTTGCCTAAAAATATTAGTGGTATAAGTTCTTAAATATATTTAATTTAGTACGTCATTAATTCAGTGGATTTCCCCTATGTACAAAAATATTTTGCTTCTTTTGTTTGTCTCCCTATTGTTTTTCGCCGGTTGCACTTCGAGTGAAATACAAACCGGTGAAGATGCAATAAATGTTTCTCTTCTTCAAAAATATATTTTTTTTCTTGCCTCCGATTCTTTGATGGGGCGCGATACCCCGAGTCCAGGTTTAGATACAGCCGCCATATTTATTGCCGAAGAATTCAAGAATGATGGTTTAAAACCTATTAACAGCAGTTATTTCCAGCGTGTTAAAATGGGTAAAATAAAGCTTGGCTCAAACAATCACCTCGCCGCAACAATTAATGATAAAAAAATAAACTATAAAATTAAAACCGACTTTACGCCGTTTGAAATGACCGGAAATAAAGAGGTGAATGCTCCGGTTGTTTTTGTCGGTTACGGCATTGACGCCCCCAAGTTCAATTATAATGATTATGCCGGTATTGACGTAAAAGGGAAAGTTGTTTTCGTTTTGCGCCACGAACCGGAAGAAGATAATCCGGAAAGTATTTTCGATGGCAAAAAAGCAACTCATTATTCAAGTGTTGATAAAAAAGTTGAAATAGCAATTGAAAAAGGCGCTGTTGGGGTAATGGTAATTCAAGACCCGTTAAACCATAGTATGCTTAATCCACGCGGATTCCCATGGCCATCACTTTCAAAACTTATCCCGGAAGATGCGCTTCCCCTCTCATTAGATTTCAACGAGCGTGAAAAAATTCCGGTTGTTCAGGTTGGGGCGGATGTTGCGGCAGACCTTTTTGGAAGTGTTGAAAAGTTAAAAGAAATTCAAAGCTCGATAGATAAAGATTTAAAGCCTGCATCATTTGAGTTTAAGAATGTTTTAATTTCTCTAAAAACCGAAACAGAATTTTTGGATCAGTCTGCAAAAAATGTTGTAGGTTTGCTCGAAGGAAGTGACCCGGAATTAAAAGAAGAAGTTCTTGTAATCGGTGCACATTATGATCATGTCGGTGTTATGAAGAAACATAGGGATGATGAAGATTACATTTTTAATGGCGCTGACGATAACGCTTCGGGTACAAGCTGTTTGCTTAGTGTTGCAGCAGCATTAAGCAAAATGGATACAAAACCAAAACGAAGCATTTTATTTATAGCTTTTTGCGGCGAAGAAAAAGGTTTATTCGGTTCAAAATATTATGTAGAAAACCCCCTCATTCCGTTAGAAAACACAGTAGCAATGTTGAACCTTGATATGACCGGACGAAATAGTATTGATTCTCTTTTTATTGAAGCTGCTGATGTAAGTCCCGAACTTAAAGAAATAAATGAAAAAGAAAATGAAGCAGTCGGGTTTACTCTTTTATATTCAAGCAATATAGGCTCAGGCAGAAGCGATCATGCAAACTTTATAAAGAAAGGCATTCCGGCATTATTTTATTTTTCTGGAATGCACCCGGATTATCACAAAGTTAGCGACAACCCGGATAAAATAAATTATCCTAAAGCCGTTAAAGTTGCAAAACTTGTTTTACGAACAGCATGGCAGATTGCAAACGACAACAAAAAATATTCACTAATCAAAAAATAATTACGAAGGATAAAATGAAAAACTTATTAAAAATAGCAACTCTCTCTGCGATAGTTCTATTAACTGCATTCCCTGCGGCTGCTCAATCTTATAAAATCAAATATAATTTTGAAACAGATAAAAGTTATTTATACGATTACACAATGACGAATAAAATGACTCAAGAAGTAATGGGTAATGAAATGAAATTCGATAGCGAATTAAATGCGATAATAAGAATGCAAAAGCAGGGTGATACCGAAAGCGGAAATTCTATTTTAATTACATCACTTGATTCCGCAACAGTCAAGACATCAAGCCCCATGGGCGATACAACTATGGTAATGACAGATATGCTCGGGAAAAGAATAAAATTAGAAATATCCCCGCTGGGTAAAATTGTTACCCGCGAAGTATTGGATTCGGTTGAAGCAAGCCTTATGAATGCTCAGTTTAACCGTGAAACAATTTCGCTACCGGAGATGTCCGAAAATGAAATAAAGCCAGGTGAATCATGGACAGTAGACAAGGTTGATTCTGTTGAAACTGCAGGCGGAGTTTTTATAAATACAAGTAAAAATGTTTATACGCTTGTTGGAAAAGAATCTTATAAAAATTACGAGTGTCTAAAAATTACTTCAGTTTCCGAATTGACAATTGAAGGAAATGCCAGCATGCAGGGTTTTGATTTTGTTGCAGAAGGAACGGGGAAAGCAACAGGCACCATTTATTTTGATAACGAAAAAGGTTTGTTAAAAGAGATGGTTCAAAATATGGAATTACAATTTAACCTTGCCGGAACCGGACAACAAAATATTATCATCCCTATAACACAGGAAATGACAAACACATATACACTAAAGTAAATTAGTATATAAAAAGAAACCCCGTTGGACTCATTTTCACGGGGTTCTTTTTATCTATTAAAATTATTCCTACACCGGCTGCTCATGAGTTAAGCAGTGAATCGTTCCCAATCCCCAAACTAAATCAACCGAATGAATACCAACCACTTCCCTATCAGAAAAAAGTTCAGCCAAAATACCGAGTGCCACTCTGTCATTTGGATCATTAAATGTAGGCACTAATACTGCCGAATTTGAAATATAAAAATTTGCGTAACTCGCAGGGAGTCTTTCGCCTTTAAAAAATAGAGGTGCAGGCATCGGAAGTCTTATTACGTTTAATTTTGATCCATCTTCAATTTGTGCTTTTTTTAAACGCTCTATATTTTCTTTAAGAGGTTTATAGTTTTTGTCATTCTGATTATTCTCGTCAACAACTACAACAGTATTTTTGTTTACAAACCGGCAAAGATCATCTACGTGTCCGTGTGTATCATCCCCCGCAATTCCTTTACCCAACCATATGACATTTGTAACTCCAAGATATTTTTTAAACACATCGGCATAATCTGCTTTTGAAAACCCAGGATTACGAACTTGGGTTTTTGCATCCATCAAACATTCTTCGGTGGTTATTAAAGTACCGGAACCATTAACATCGATACTTCCGCCTTCGAGCACTACATGCTTGTCATTATAAGTTGCTAAAATTTTATTCAGATGTAACTTTTTTGAAATATAACGGGGAAGTTTTTCATCCTTTTTAAAATTAGAATATTTTGCCCATGCGTTAAATTTAAAATTTACTAATTCCGTTTCACTGCCGTTTTTTACAAATGCAGGTCCGCTGTCGCGCATCCAGCCGCGATCTGATTCAAACTTGAAATATTCAATGTTTTCTAAATTTGCTCCGACAGCGCTGAGTACTTTGTTCACCTTTTTTTTCTGATCTTTGGATTGAACTAATATCCTAACTTTTTCGCCACCCGATATTTTTCGTACAATCTCGCCATACACCCATTGTACAGGAGTAATCTTTCCCGGCCAATCATTAACATTGTGCGGCCAGCCAAGCCATGTAGCCTCGTGTTTTTCCCACTCTGCCGGAAGTCTAAAGTTGTTTTCTTTTTTTATTTTTTCTTTAACCGGTTTAATAGTTACAGTTTTTTTAATAGTTTCTTTTTTCAACAATTTTATTCCTCTTCTAAAAACCTTTTATCAATCTCTTTATACGAGTCAATTCTTCTATCTCTCAAAAAGGGCCAGTTGCGGCGTATGTATTCAATGCGGGAAATGTCTATCTCTGCCATTAATATTTCTTCTTTATCCGCAGATGCTTCGGCAATAACAACGCCTTGCGGGTCGGCTACAAATGAGGAACCCCAAAATTCAATACCTGCGTCTTCGGGTTTTTCTTTTTCCAAGCCGATACGGTTTACAGCGGCAACATAAACACCATTAGAAACTGCGTGTCCGCGCTGCACAGCGCGCCAGCTTTCAAATTGATTTTTGCCGTGTTCTTTTTTCTCAAGTGGGTGCCAGCCTATCGCAGTCGGATAAAAAATAACATCAGCACCCTTCAAAGCGGTAATACGGGCAGCTTCCGGGAACCATTGATCC
>JAIOIM010000298.1 GCA_019912505.1 Ignavibacteriaceae bacterium | reverse complement strand
CCGATGCTGCTGATCGGCATATTGTTTTTCATCAACTGGAAAATTAATGCTGAGCTTAATACAAGATAGTGTGTTAAAAATAATTTGATTATAAAAAACAAAATGAAACCACGCATTCTATAATCTGTAAAAGGAATTCTGTAAATAATTTTATAACTAAAATATTAGAGGTTGATATGGCAAAAAATAATGCACCGATATTTGATATAAATGATTACAATATAGAAATGGCATTAGTTGATAGACTTTTTCAGTTGCTGAAAAAAAATCAAAATGTAAAAGTTATTGCCGAGTGTAAAAAAGCCTTAAAAAAATACCCCGGCAATAAATATTTCTATACTATGATGTCGATTTGTTATCTTGAAATAAACCAGGTGCAAAACTCATTATCAATTCTTAATCAAGCGGAAAAAACAATTGGACGCCATGTAGAAATTAAATTTCAATTTGCTTTAACATATCAAAAGATGAATGATTTTAAGAAAGCAAAAGCTTTTTTTGAGGAAGCATTATCAATAACTCCACCGGATGACATCGAAACAAAATCAGATATACTTAATGATTTAGGTGCCCTTCTTTTTTCGATGGAAAAACCTAATGATGCATTTGATTGCTGGAAAGAGGCATTAATGGAAAACCCCAACAACATAAATGCAGAAAAAAATTTAGAGCAGTTTTCTGATATGCTTGATGATGTCAGTCTGCCCGAATCTGTTTTAGATGATATGGATCTTTTTAGTTTTATTCAGACAAAAAAGTATCTGGACTCTAAAAACAAGGAGGAGTTATCGGACGAAAATGAAGTTAAAAAAGTAGTTAATAAAATTATCGAGGTCTGGAATGATAAAATTTCTCATCAACACGAAAGGTTAGATTCATCAACCCAAAAACAAAAAGAAAGATGGTTTAAAAGCGTTGATATAAATTTTGATAACAAGAGTATTAAAGGCGTAAAGCAGAAGGATTTATTTAAAGACGAATTTGTTTTTGATGAGCAAGCCGAGAATGAGATGAATGAACTTGAAGAAAAATTTTCCTTTTTAAAGCCTGAAGGCATAGTAATGCTTCCTTTTACTTTCCCGGCTCTTATTGCCGTAGGTATGAAAGAAAAACGTTTTTATGAAATTTTTAAAAACGGTGACCTTACAGAACAAGAAAAGGAATTTTTTGATTGGGCTGTTGCTCTCGCTTCAATATTAACTGCTTCGCTAACTTCGCAATCACAAAAAAGGAAAAAAGAGTTAGAGAAAATGGCGAATGATTGCGCTGATGAATATTTAGCACCTTCTTTAAAAGGAACGGTTATTGATTCAATAAAGTTTGGTTTGAAATGCGATTTGCTCCCTTTTATTGAGATGAAGCAAAAGAAAACGAAAAAGAAATAGAAGGGCGGTTATTATTCTTGATTGTTTTTATTATGGATTGACATCCCCGTGTTTATTCCATATATTTGCTGTCCAAAATAAAAATATACCGCGGGGTGGAGCAATTGGTAGCTCGTCGGGCTCATAACCCGAAGGTTGTAGGTTCAAGTCCTGCCCCCGCTACAAAGAAAAAAGCCGAAGACGAAAGTTTTCGGCTTTTTTGTTGAGGTAAAGTAAGAAACGCAATTTTCTATGCAAGGGCAATTAAATTTATTTTTCAATATAATTCCTACGAAGTTAGATAGTGCCTTGTCAGGGGTTGTTCAGCCAAGATCAACGCTTGTGAATGTTGACGAATAATGAACAATGTGGTTGTGTTTATTGATCTATAACGTATATTTGTTCATTAAATATTAAATAGTATGAGCATTGAACAATATGCAAGAGAAAAAAAAGAAAATAATTGACAAAGCTGTGAGGCAATTAGAAAAAGCAACTGACTTCAGAACCACCATACATTTCTACGAGCAGCCTGATAAGCCTGACGCAATACTGCGTATTGGCAATGATGATTACCAAATTGAATTCAATGTTGAAGTTAAGATATTCTTTAATAGAGCAAGGTTAGGCTTAGTAATAAATAAACTAAAAGCATTGGGGGGAATGCCATTGCTAATTACCGAATATATAAATCCAAAATTAATGGAGACTATTGAAAATAATGAAGTTAATTTTATTGATGCGGCTGGAAATGCTTTTATAAAGGTTCCCCCATTGTTTATAAAAGTAAAAGGAAATAAACCAGATAATGATGATAATAAAATAAGAGTGCCTAAAAGAGCCTTTCAAACGGCAGCACTTCAAGTAATATTCACATTGCTGTGTAATCCCGGAGTAGAGAGAAGAACAATCAGAGTAATAGAAGAAAATACTGGAGTTGCTACGGGTACTGTTTATAATACAATTCAAAATTTAATTGAACAAGGATATCTATTAGATAGGAATTTTAAACAATATAAGCTGAGAAATAAAAGAGAATTGTTAGAGCGATGGGTTACTTATTATCCCGAAAAATTGAAACCAAAATATTTAATTGGAAGATATGAGATTAAGGAGGATAAGATTAATAATTTGCAATTAGAGAATTACAATGCTTTGTGGGGTGGCGAAGAAGCTGCAAAGAGGATGACCAATTATTTAACACCCTTTATTTATACAATATATACAGATGAAAGACGAGGAGAATTTATTTTAAGAAACCAATTAAAAATAAATCCTAAAGGAAATCTGATATTAATGAAAAAATTTTGGAACTTTGAAAACCATGATTATCCGGGTATGACTCATCCAATTTTAGTATATGCTGATTTACTTGCTACAGGAGATCCAAGAAATATCGAAACCGCTAAAATAATTTACGAGAAAGAAATTGTTAGATATATCCAAGAAGATTGATAAATTCAATTTAGAAATACTAAAGAAGATTAAAGAGGCAGCCGATAAACTGAATATTAAATTCTTTATAGTTGGAGCGACTGTAAGAGATATGATTTTGAATTATGTTTACGATATTAAGGTTTATAGAAAAACCAATGATATTGATTTGGCAGTTAGAGTAAAAAATTGGGATAAATACAATCTTCTAATAAATGAAATAGAAAAAACTGGTTTTACGAAAAGCGAAAATATTCTGCACCGATATTTTTACAGGGGAATGATGATTGATTTTATACCGTTTGGTGGTATTTCAACTAAAGACGAAACGATTAAATGGTCTAATGATAAGGATGAAAAAGAAATGAATGTGATCGGATTTGCCGATGCATTTTTGAATACTGAAGACATAGTAATACAAACAGACCCAGATATTATTATAAAATCTGCATCTGTAGAAAGTCTTGCTATGTTAAAAATTTTTGCATGGCATGACCGGGCTATAGATGTAAGAATTAAGGATGCAAGAGATCTTTATTTAATAATGTCCAAATATTTGCAAGCAGGGAATGAATCTCGGTTATTTGAGGAACATTTAGATATTGTTGAAGAAGCAACTGATTATGAACTAGCCGGGGCAAGACTTTTAGGCGGAGATATTTCAAATATAGCCAGCGATAAAGTTAGGGAACGCATCCATAATATTTTGAAAGATGACAAACAAAGTATGCTTGCAATTGAAATGGCTCAATTTGAAGGATTAACTTATAAAAGAGATGAAACAGAAAAAGTATGTTTATTGCTGGTGGGCAATTTACGCATAGGTTTAAGGGATAAAAGGTAGTGTAAATACTTTTACCATCAGCGGTTCAAAATATTTTATTTGACGAAAAACATTGCAGCTAAGAAAACTCAATATCAAAACAAAATCTCGCGATAATTTTTAGCGGTAGTCATCAATAATATGAGTTCTTGGACTGACAACTCATTTTCTATCTTTAAACAAACAAATTTTATTTATTTTGCATATAAATTATTTTAAAATATTTAGTAACGGCACCGATGCATACAAATTTTATAAACAGAGAAAAAATAAAAATTAAAGAAGCGCAGGTAAAGCTTTTGACCTCCGGCTGGGGAATAGAATCATACGAAAACTCTATCGTTGAAAAAATAACTTATAACTCTGATGAATTAAAAGTAAAAGGTTATCTCGCATATCCGAAAAACATGGAGATGAATAAAAAATACCCGTGTGTAATTTGGTGCCGCGGCGGCATTGGCGATCAGGGAGCGATTGATGCATTTAACGCACGCGGAATTTTCGGTCAGCTTGCAAGCTGGGGTTATGTTGTGTTTGCTCCGCAGTATCGGGGCAACGGCAGCGGCGAAGGGAAAGATGAGTTCGGCGGCGGAGATATTGATGATGTTTTAAATTTAATGCCGCTTGCCGATGAGCTTCAATTTGCCGACACTCATAATTGGGGAATTGAAGGGTGGAGTCGAGGCGGTATGATGACGTACTTAACTCTCACGCGCACGAATAAATTTAAATGCGCTATTACTGCCGGAGGTATTGCGAACCTTCACTGTAATGCGGAGGAAAGCAAATTTATGAAACGCCTCTACAAAATGTCGATGGGAGAATATGAAACAAATGATTTCAAGAAGAAATGCGAGTCGCGTTCTATAGTAAATTTCCCGGAAAAACTTTCTGAAAGTACCCCGCTGTTGATTATGCACGGGACTGACGATAATCGGGTTCTGCCTCATGATTCACTCGACCTGGCTTATAAACTTCAAAACCTAAACCGCACTTACCGTCTCGTTATGCTCGAGGGCGGCGATCATTTTTTACGTAAACACAGAAGAGAGGTAGACGAACTTAGAAAAATGTGGTTTGAAAAATATTTGAAATAAATTTAGATTGATCTTAATTCTGATGATTTTCTTCAAAAAGTTTTTATATTACTGCAAGCAAATAATTACGAATAATGGATAAAGTAGATTATATAAATTATTGGCGTGAAAGTGCTGAGCATGATTTAGCGTCAATGTATAGTATTTTCCAAACCGGGAAATATGATTGGGCACTAATTGTCGGTCATCTGGCAGTAGAAAAAGTTTTAAAGGCACTTTGGATTAAAAACAACACACAGAATTTTCCACCTAAAATTCATAATTTGAAAAAACTTGCCGATGAGGCAAAGTTCGAAATAACCGAAGAGCAACAAATCCTTTTTGTTGAAGTAAATGAATTTAATATCGAGGCGCGTTATCCTGATTATAAATTCCAATTCTTTAAGAAATGCACAAAACAGTTTACTGAAACCTATATCAAGAAGAATTCTGAGATTTTTAAATGTATAGCAGAGAAAACATAACCAAAATAATTAATCACTTCGTTCAACTAGTATCTGCCGAGTTTCCTATTGACTCTGTATACCTATTTGGTTCTTACGCAAACGGAAACCCGGGTGAGTACAGTGATATAGATATAGCTATTGTCTCTCCAAAGTTTGAAGGCGACCGTTTTAATGACATAAAAAAACTTGCGCGTTATATAATTAAATCTTCAAATGACCTTGAAATTCACCCTATTAAATCAGAAGATTTTACAGAAGACAATCCTTTTGCAAATGAGATAATAAAAACCGGTGTCAAAATAGAAGTACGCAATTAGGAATAAAATTTAAAACAATCCTTCTCACTTAATTAAACCTGCCGATAATCCTCAAACGGAATATCAATATCACTTGCAGCAATGTTTTCTATTACCTGTTCCGGTGTTTTGCCGCCGGGTATTGCAACGCTGCAAGCCGGATGCGAAATTGTAAAACCCAAAGCAAGTTGTGCCATTGTATATTCTTTGTGTGTTTCAAAAAACGGATTTATAGCTTCGAGTTGTGTTAAATATTTATCAAGTTTTTCTGTAGACAAATTGATACGGCGGTGGTCGTTATCCCCAAACCGGCTCTCGCGTGTAAATTTGCCGGCAAGGAGTCCAAATAATATTGGAATGCGAACGATTATTCCTGTGCCATATTCCATCGCCTTAGGGAATAAAACTTTTTCTGCCTCACGTTCGAGCATATTATAACGCACCTGCAGCACATCGAGAATATCGTGATGTTTATCCAACAGAGATGCATGCTCGGTTTCTTTAAAAGATTGTACACTAAGCCCCGCAAGTTTAATCTTCCCCTGGTCTTTTAATATTTGCAGCGCTTCCCATGGCTCATCATTTTCAAGCAGTTCTATAGAAGGACTGTGAAGTTGAAGAATATCAAGCGCATCAACTTTTAACCGTTTCAAACTCTGTTCGGCTGCAAAGATCAAATGTTTTTTGCTGTAATCAGGGTTTGCCGGTGTTGAGTCATATTCTTTGCCGAGATACGGATAAAAATTATTACCGGCTTTGGTAGCAATAATTACTTCATCTTTTCTGCCTCGTTCATCAAGCACCCCGGCAATCAGTTCTTCTGAATGCCCAAAGCCGTATGTATCGGCAGTATCAATAAAATTAACGCCGTTGTCTAATGCTTCGTGTATCGCTCGTTTTGATTTTTTGTCGTCGGTTGTTCCCCAATCGCGACCACTAATTCCCCATGCGCCGAAACCAATCGTAGAAATTAATGGACCATTTTTACCAAGGTTTATATATTTCATTTCAACTTCTCGCTACTATCTTATTTATAATAAATATTTCA
>JAIOIM010000297.1 GCA_019912505.1 Ignavibacteriaceae bacterium | reverse complement strand
TTAATTCTTAATTCTTAATTAATTTCAAAGCTATCCAGTCATCCTTTTTTTGTGTTAGAACTTTTTTGAAACCAAGCAGAGAATATTCACGCACAATATCTTCTTCATCATTTTCGAGAAGACCGGAGAGGATTAAAACGCCTTCTTTTTTTAATCGTAGGGCAATCTCGTCTTTTATCAAAAGCAAAATATTCTTTTGTATGTTAGCAAGTATAATATCAAAGTTTTTGTCATCAATATTTTTTATTTCGCCCATCAACACTTTTACGTTTTCAGTGCAGTTATTTAGCTGGCAATTTTCACGGGCATTGTATAGACACCATTCATCATTATCAACCGCAATAGCCGAGGCTGCGCCTAATTTTACGGATGCTATTGCAAGCACCCCGGTTCCGCTTCCAACATCCAAAACTTTTTTGTTTTGAAGATCAACATCTTCAATTAGTCTAAGTACAAGTTTTGTTGTCTGATGTTCGCCGGTTCCAAACGACATTTTCGGATCGATTGTGATGATAATTTGTCCGGCTTTTTTCTCGTACTCCCTGAACGTTGGTTTTATAATTATTTTATCTGAAACTTCTATTACGTTTATACTTTTTTCCCACTCTTCGTTCCAGTTTCTATCTTCAATTATATTTTCTTCAATGGTAAAACTGCGTAATAATTTTTCGCGAATTGCTATGTTAAGAATCGTCTCAATCTCTTCCATCGATACGGGACTATCTTTAGCAACAAAAACTTTTATACAATTTACCTCTTCGTTAATACCATCGATATTAAGCTGCCATAAAAGGCTGCTGAGTATTTCATCGTTGTAGGGATCGGCTGTTATTATGAACTCTTTAAATTTTTTCATATGGCTGATGGCTTAGTTGCTAAATGGTTAATGGCTTTGAATAAATGCGAATCTTAATTCGATAGAAATTACAATTTATCAATTATAAAACTGAAGTGAATAAATAAAGTTTACTAATACATCACCCACACTCTGCAATGTTTCTTTACTTATATTCTCCATTGTATCGTTTAAAGTGTGCCAGTAGTTTCTTCTTTTGTTCGGTGTTTGTCCGCCAACAAGATCGATGTCGATGATATCTATCGTGCGTATACCTGCCTGGTTCAAGGGAATGTGGTCGTCATAAATTGCGGGACCAACCTGGTTTACAAATTGTGTGGCGCCGGAACGTGCCGCCAATCCCCAAACCATATTCACTACATCCGGCGCAAACTGATACGAGTAACCTTCCTTCATAAAAACGGCTTCTTTATCACCTACAAGATCAAGCAATACTGCAAACATAGGAGAGTAATTTGCAGGCAGGCGTGATGAAAAATATTTTGAGCCGAGACAAAAGTTTGATAAATCATCGTGTCTGCCGTAATCTTCGCCGTCAAAGAAAATTATATCAACTCCATAATCAACTTTTTGAATTTTTAGTATACGGGCAATTTCAAGTAAAACACCTACTCCGCTTGCGCCATCGTTTGCGCCAAGAATTGGAATTTTATGTTTTGCAGAATCTTTCTCCTGGTCAGCCCAAGGGCGCGAGTCCCAGTGTGCAGTTAATAATATTCTGCTTTTTGCGGCGGTATTAAATTTACCGATGATATTTGTGAGGTCAAGTTTTTCACCATTGTAACCCGTATACGAAAAAGGTTGAAGCTGTATTTCATCTGCATATTTTTTCAGCTCATTTTGAAGATACGCTAATCCGGTAGCGTGACCTTTTGAATTTGGATTTCTCGACCCAAAAGAAACCTGCTTTTCAATTTGTGCATAAGCATTTGCTGCATCAAACCGGGGAAGTTGCTGATTGTCTTTTAATGTATAAAGCGGCTTACTCACCTTCTGCTCCGGTTCTTCATTTTTGCAGGAATTAAATAAAAATAAAAAAAGTAACGGGGAAAAGAATAATATTTTTTTCATTTCAGATAGCTTGGTAATTGATGTGCAAAGATAAAACAAATTATTAAACTATGGAGAGTAATTATAATAGGACTTTGCTCAATCAAAATGTCAGGCAAAATGCATCAGTCTACTTAATTAAAAAGCCGCTTAAAAAATTAAGCGGCTTTTTGTTTCAAGGATTTATTTCGTAATCAGCGGGAGTACTTATCGGCAAGTTTTAGTCTGTTTGTAGCACGTGCTAGAGAGAGTTCTGCACGGGTGATATCTATTCCATTGTCGCGGTTCTTGAGGCGTTCTGCGGCTCTTTGTTCAGCCAGTTTAGCTCTTTCCAAATCGATATCACCAACAAGTTCAACTGAGTCGGCTAAAATAAGTACTTTATTATTATTTACTTCAACTGTTCCACCGCCGGTTGCAAGGTGAATTACTTTTTCATCCGGCAGAGTTATCTTTATTTCTCCAAATTCAAACGTAGACATTAACGGAGCGTGGTTGTATAAAACCTGGAAACTGCCTTTTGTCCCGGGAACTGTAATTGATTTAACCTCACCATTAAATGCTTTTTTTGAAGGGGTAATTATTTCAAGATTTATAACTGACATAATTATTTCATCGCTTTTGCTTTTTCAATAGCTTCTTCAATAGTACCTACGTACATAAATGCCGACTCAGGTAAATCATCATGTTTACCATCGATAATTTCTTTAAATCCTCTTACGGTATCTTCAATTTTAACATACTTACCTTTGAAGCCTGTAAACTGCTCGGCTACGTGGAAAGGCTGGCTGAAAAATCTTTGAATTCTTCTTGCCCGGCGAACCACTGTTTTATCATCGTCCGAAAGTTCATCCATACCGAGGATGTTTATAATGTCCTGTAAATCTTTGTAGTGCTGAAGAATTTCTTTGCAGTTTGTAGCAACATCGTAATGTTCCTGACCGATTACTCCCGGTTCAAGAATTCGGGAAGTTGACTCAAGGGGATCAACTGCAGGGTAAATACCAAGTTCAGATATTTGACGGCTAAGCACCGTTGTTGCGTCAAGGTGAGCAAACACAGCCGCAGGAGCCGGGTCAGTTAAATCATCAGCAGGAACATAAATAGCCTGAACAGATGTGATTGAGCCTTTTTCGGTTGATGTAATTCTCTCTTGCAAAGCGCCCATTTCAGTAGCAAGGTTTGGCTGATAACCAACCGCAGAAGGCATACGACCAAGAAGCGCACTTACTTCCGAACCAGCCTGCGTAAAACGGAAAATGTTATCGATAAAAAGAAGTATATCTCTTCCCTCTTCTTCTCTAAAGTATTCTGCAATGGTTAAACCGGTTAGGGCTACGCGTAAACGCGCTCCCGGAGGTTCATTCATCTGCCCGAAAACAAGAGCTGTTTTTTCAAGTACCCCGGATTCTTTCATTTCGAGCCAAAGATCGTTTCCTTCGCGGGTTCTTTCACCAACTCCGGCGAACACTGAATAGCCGCCATGCTCTTGAGCGATGTTATGAATTAGCTCCTGAATAATAACGGTTTTTCCTACACCGGCTCCGCCGAAAAGTCCGGTTTTACCACCTTTTGAGTAGGGTTCAATAAGATCGATAACTTTTATTCCGGTTTCAAATACATCGCTATTTGTGGAAAGATTTTTGAACAGTGGGGCAGGTCTGTGTATTGGATATTTTTTCTCGGTCTTTATTTCACCGAGTCCGTCAATACCTTTACCTATTATATTGATCAGCCTTCCGAGAGTTTGCGGACCAACTGGTACCATAATCGGTGAACCCTCATCAAATGCATCCATTCCTCTAACCAAACCATCTGTTGAATCCATTGCAACGGCGCGCACTCTATCTTCGCCAAGATGCTGCTGAACCTCAACAATAAGTATATCTTCAACTCCTTCTGTAGTAGTACGGGGAATTCTAACCGCGTTTAATATTTTTGGTAGATGTCCGCCTTCAAATTCAATGTCAACAACCGGTCCAATTACCTGGATAATCTTTCCTTTGAGTTCGCTCATTTTTAATCCTTGAATACTTGGGAAATTTAGACGACAAAAATAAGTATTTGATTAAGATTATACAAATATTTCGTAACAGAATACTCTTCGCCGAAATAATTGCTGAATATTCTTTAACAATACTTAAGAATTAGAGTTAGATGTTTATTGGTTGGTAAAAATTTTCTTAAAACTTAAAAATAAAGTTGTTACTTCTTATCGGCACTATACTTTATAATTTGCATCTTTTCCACAGTTATCAACCCGCCGCAATTTGCATTCTCAAATATTGCATTTATTACCGGAATAAAATTTTCAATTTTTTCAACAGAATCAACAATTTCAATTACCAGCGGCATATCTTCGGAAAGTCTTAATATTTTAGCAGTGTGCAGCCTGCTTGAACCTCCGAAACCCATAATACCTTTTGTAACTGTAGCACCGGCAAGTCCCACTCTTCTCGCTTCTAAAACAATATTTTCATAAACCGGTACGCCGTTTATTTTATCCGATTCTCCCACAAAAATTCTTAACAGTTTTGCATCACCATCAATAAGCATAATAAACTCACATAAAAATTTTTGAAATTAGATACGCGGCAAATACTCCCGCGAGGCAAAGTAGAACGTTTAAGAAAATATTTAACGAAGCCGCGGTAAACTGCGAGTCGCGCATTAATGCAATGGTTTCAAACGAAAATGTAGAAAATGTAGTAAACCCCCCGCAGAAACCAACAGTAAGAAGAATTCTCATTTCGTTTGAGAGTAATTCTTTTTCGTGAAAATAGTAAACAAATATTCCAAGAAGAAAACTGCCGAGTACATTTACAGTCAAGGTACCGTAAGGAAAATTTTCAGGTAAATATTTATAAACAGCGTCCGACATCCAGTAAC
>JAIOIM010000296.1 GCA_019912505.1 Ignavibacteriaceae bacterium | reverse complement strand
TCATAATGTCTCATCAATAAATGAGATTCTACCTGCTGCAATGTATCTAAAGCAACACCAACAATAATCAATAAACTTGTTCCGCCAAAAAACTGGGCAAATGAACCTGAAACGCCCCAGGCAGAAACAAACGCAGGAAGAATAGCTACAATAGCTAAAAACACAGAACCCGGCAATGTAATTTTTGTTAAAATATTATCAATAAATTCTGATGTTTGTTTTCCCGGACGAATACCAGGAATAAAACCGCCTTGCTTTTTCATATTATCCGCAACATCTTTTGGATTAAAAGCAATTGCAGTGTAAAAGTAAGTAAAGAATATAATCATCAAAGCATAAATTACAGAGTAGACCGGCGATGTATAATTAAAATAACCGGCAATTGTCTGTAAAGAATCACTGTTAGGAAAAAATTGTAAAATTGTGCTCGGTATAAACATAATTGACTGAGCAAAAATAATCGGCATTACGCCCGCAGTATTTACACGCAGCGGAATGTATTGAGTTACGCCGCCATAAACTTTTCTGCCAACAACTCTTTTGGCATATTGAACAGGTATTCGCCGCGTTCCCTGGGTAACTAAAACCACTCCGGCAATAATAAGTGCCATAAATATAAATATCACAATTTCAATTATCAGCGAGCGCTGTCCGGAAGATATTAACCGTATCTCATCCAGTATAGAGAATGGGAATCTTGCAATAATACCAATAAATATAATTAACGATATTCCGTTTCCTATTCCTTTATCAGTTATCTGCTCGCCAAGCCACATCATAAAAACTGTACCGGCAGTAAGAATTATAATAGTACTTAAAATCCAGCCAATTCCTTGAACAGCTTCCGGTACAATCGGGTGTCCGCCGGCTTGCATGTTTGTTAACCTAACAGTAACGCCCCATGCCTGCATAGCCGAAATTAAAACTGTTCCGTAACGGGTTAACTGGGTTACTTTTTTTCTGCCTTCTTCGCCTTCTTGCTGAAGCTTTTGGAAGTAAGGAACTACCGCACCAAGTAGCTGCAAAATAATTGAAGCCGAGATGTATGGCATAATGCCAAGTGCAAATATAGCCGCGTTTGAAAAAGCCCCGCCTACAAATAAATCATAAAAACCGAAAAGAGTATCGGCATTATTACTTGAGGCGTTGCTTGCGTTAAGTAGAACGGCATCAACACCGGGTATTGTTATATGGGAACCAAATCGTACAATAACAAGCAAAGCGAGCGTATAAATAATTCGCTGCCGCAGCTCGTGAATCTTAAAAATGTTCCTGAAGGTTTCTGTAAATTTAGCCATTGGTTTCTAAGTTAAATCTGTTTAATTGTGCCGCCAGCATTTTCTATTTTTTCCTTGGCGGAATTGCTGAATGCATTAACTTCTAATTGCAGCTTTGTTTTTAATTCGCCTTGACCTAAAATTTTAACAGGGCGTTTACTGCTCGATATTAAACCATGCTTTTTCAAAACTTCGGGGGTTACAACATCATTACCAAACTTCTCTGCATGTTTCTCTAAAGAATCGATATTTACTACTTGAAATTCGATTCTAAAAATATTTGTAAATCCAAATTTCGGAATTCTTCTTTGTAAAGGCATTTGCCCGCCCTCAAACCAGGCTTTATGCTTTGCACCGGAACGAGACATCTGACCGTTATTGCCTCTTGTAGCAGTTCCGCCATGCCCCGAGCCTTCACCTCTGCCCACTCTTTTACGGTTCTTTCTAGAACCTACTGCATATTTTAAATTGCTGAGAATATCCATTTTATAAAAACCTTATTCTTTTGTTTCTTCAACTATTTCTTCAACTTTAACAAGATGACTAACTCTGTTAATCATACCTCTTATCTGAGGAGTATCATTATGAACTCTTTCCCAATTTGGGCGTCCTAAACCAAGCGCTTCAATTGTTCGCTTCTGCCTTAATGGTCTATCAATAATACTTCTAACC
>JAIOIM010000295.1 GCA_019912505.1 Ignavibacteriaceae bacterium | reverse complement strand
TTTCTTCTTTATCGTATTCATCACGAATCTCACCTATAATTTCTTCTATTACATCTTCAAGTGATATTAGTCCGGAAGTGCCCCCATACTCATCAACAACAATAGCAATGTGCATTTTTTTTTCTAAAAATTCTTGCATTAAATCATTTATCATTTTTGCTTCCGGAACAAATAATGCTTTTCGAGCGATATTACTAAATGAAAGAGTTGCCTGCTTTGATGGCTCTGGCAGATATTTTAGCAAATCTTTTGCATAAAGAACTCCAACAATATCATCAAGATTTTGTTTATATAAAGGGATGCGGCTATGTCCTGATGAAGTAACAACCTTCAATACTTCTTCGAAACTAGTATCAACTGAAATTGCTGTCATGTCTACACGGGGAGTCATTACCTCTCTAACGGAGACGGATTGAAAATTTACAATGCTTTGAATTAGGCTATGTTCTTCTTCAACTATGGTACCTTTTTCGTGTCCTAATTGTGCAAGGTCATTAATATCATTTGATGAGATCACTTTTTTAAACTTATCAAGTTTTAATTTTGTTGAACTCATCCTGATTAATTCAGTTAAAGTTTCAGCAACGGGGTACAAAATTACGCTAAGCCAAAAAAGTGGGAAAGCTACTAACTTGGAAAAATTTAGTGGATTTTTTGCTGCCCATACTTTTGGGGTAAGTTCGCCAAAAAGAACCACAAAAATAGTTAGTACAACAATTTGAATAGTGAGAGCAGAATCTTCTGAAATATTGTTAGTAGCGGCAAACTCAAGAGCTATGGAAACTGCAATTATAGATGCGGCTACATTGACTAATGTGTTGCCTATTAAAATAGTAACTAATAATCTTCTTGGAAATTCAAGGAGTCTTAATATATATACTCCCGTAAACGGAAAAGAAGAAAGATTATTTTTAATTTTATTCCGGTTCAGAGAAAAAAAAGCAACCTCTGAACCGGAGAAAAAAGCAGATAAAACGAATAATAAACCTAAAATAAATATTTTAGATTGCCAGTCTGCATCCAATAAATGTAATAAACCTCGATTGTGAAAAAAAACTTTTAGAAAGGAAGATCGTCGTTTTCTTCAACATTCATATTTGGTTCGTTTACGCTTTTGCCAGCTTCATCTGCCGAATATGATTGATGTGCTCCTTCGCCTGCTGCATCAAGAGTAATAAGTTTCTCAAGAACAACATCAGTACTATAACGTTTAATACCTTCCTTGTCGGTATATTCACGTTTTGTAAGTCTACCTTCAACATAGACTTTTTTCCCTTTTTTAAGGTTTTCTTTGAAATAATCGGATAGATTAAAACTGACAATATTATGCCATGTCGTTTCATTTATCCAATTACCGTCTTTTCCCTTATAGCCGTTTGTTGTTGCTATTGAGAAAGTTGTAATAGAA
>JAIOIM010000294.1 GCA_019912505.1 Ignavibacteriaceae bacterium | reverse complement strand
ATGTTATATTTTAGCAACATCTCCTCTTATTCCTGGTAAAATAGATCTTTTACAATTTAATATGGAGTTTTTATGCCTCTAATTTCGTTGACTAATCCGCTTCGCGATGAATACCGCCAACTTTTTGATACATGCCTGATTAATTCTTCAAAACTTCCCTACGTCGAGAGTATCATAAAAAATATTCTTCCAAACAAATCACGTTATCAAGCAGTTGCTGCTTCACTAAACATACCATGGTTTTTTATCGCGGTAATTCACAACATGGAATCTTCATTAAACTTCAGCAGGCATCTGCATAATGGCGACCCGTTGAATGCGCGCACTAAGCATGTACCTTCAGGAAGACCGCAAGATGGAACTCCGCCATTTACATGGGAGGAAAGTGCTGAAGATGCTTTGAAACTAAAAAAACTTCATCAGTGGGGTGAGTGGAGCATTCCCGGTATGCTTTACAAAATTGAAGAGTACAATGGCTGGGGGTACCGCCGTTCCCACCCGTACGTTCTTTCTCCATATTTGTGGAGCTTTTCAAATCAGTATACAAAAGGAAAATATGTAGCTGACGGTCGCTGGTCGGATACGGCAGTATCGCAGCAATGCGGCGCAGCAATTATTTTGCGTCGCCTCGCAGAAAAAGATGAAATTACTTTTAAAGCAGAACCGGTTGTAGACCATACGGACGAAATTTTAAAACCATTAATAAGGTATTCATCAAAAAAAATTGCCGGTGCAATTGAACTTCAAGAGTTTTTAAATAAACTGCCGGGTATTTATGTAAAGGTTGACGGTTGCCCTGGAGATAAAACTTCCGAAGCATTTAAAAAGGTAACGGGTTATTATTTAAATGGTGATGCCCGCATAAAATAAAAGGAACAAAAATGGAAAAGTGGAACAGAAACAATAGAGCATGCAAAACTACCTGGTCAACATTAAAAGTTCTTCACCAACTTGTTGACAAGTTTGAAACTGCAGGCTCAATTAAAATGGATGAACTAACCTTTTGGAATACATCGGCAACGCCCGAACTGAGGACTATTCAAGCCAACACACTCGCTTTCCAGATTGATAATATTTTTAGAATGATTAGACGCTCAAAATTTGAAGATGGAACTACGCACGAAGAAGCTATAACCGATATGGTTAAATGTCTTTTAAACAAAAATAAAACCGTCGCCGATTTTGCTGAGCTTAATGATTTTTACTATTTATTCTGGGGGGAAGATGATGATTTGTAAAAAATTTATTTTATTGCTGTTTATACTTTGTTCAACCATTTTGTTTGCACAGGAAGAAATTACTATTGATTCATTGAGTGTTTTTCTTAATGCCACCGGCATATCCGCTGAGGCTCTTAATAATATGCTCGGCGAAATTTACAGTAGCACATTAAAACAATCGGCTACAATAAATGAAAAAGTTAAAGAAACATTTTTGCGCGAAAAGCCGTGGGCAATATTAGACGGGCTGACTGTTTCGGTAAAAACTTTTCAAACAGATAATCCGCAAAACGCCGCCGCGCTCGGCATTGATTACGAGTATAATAAAAATTTAATCCGCTACTTTTTTGATGAAGATGGAACAACATCAACCGGTATGAATATATCTATTAATGCATCCGGTAACGCAGCGTTTGTAAAAACATTAAACCCCAATAATTTCTTAAACTCAAAAGCATCTGTTCACTTTTTCCGTTCATGGGGCGGCGCATTAATGGTGGATGACCAGACTGCCACAGATTTAAATATCCTCGAAGACAGCTTAGTATTTGTTGATGATGTTGACAACAACCCGCTTTGGCAGGAGTTCCTTTCCAAAATTGTATCCCATCTTTCAACACAAACTTTTGTTGATGTTTCAATTACCGGCGGTTTGGAGTCGAACCAGGATTTTTCGCAAAAAAAATATACATTCGGAGGGAAGCTTGGTTTTGATTTGAAAGCATGGAATGATAATTCAACACTTGCAAAGTGGAATGTTTTTGATTACCCGTTTGCATCTATAAGATTTTTAACCGGTTTAGATAAAGACTTTATCCCGTACGGTTCATCATATCCCACTCTATTAATCGGTTATTCGTTGGTTAACCCAGCGGGTAATGTAATTAAAAATAACTTGGACGAAACAAAAAGTTATGGTCGTTTTGATGCGGAGGCTGGATTTAAAACAATAGTTACATTGATGAATGAGAAGCCGGTTTTTTTTGAAGCGTCACTAAGTTACTATGCCGAATTTAATGCCTCAGAAAAAATAAAAAAAGCAGGCATCAACGAGTTTATTTTTTTTAGCGCAGCATTAAGACTTCCTACGGGTGCTTATTTTTCTTACAGCACAGGTAAGCTCCCTTTGGATTTTAATCGCGATCAAGTATATTCGCTTGGCTTTGAATTACAATTTTAGAAATAATTATGGAGTTGCCTTGGATAGTGAGACGGGAAAAATAACCTGGTTCGATTTAACCGTACCGAATGCAGATGAAGTAAAGGATTTTTATTCAAAAGTTGTCGGTTGGAAAAGCGAACCTTTTGCCATGCAAGGTTACAATGATTACAATATGCAAACACCGGTTAACGGAGAAACTGTCGCGGGAATCTGTCATGCCCGCGGTGAAAACTCAAATCTACCGGCGCAGTGGCTGATTTATATTACTGTGGATAACATTGAAGCAAGTGCTACAGCCTGCAAAAACAACGGCGGAAAGATTGTTGCTCCGATAAAAGAAATGGGGACTTACGGAAAAAGTTGTGTAATTAAAGACCCCGCCGGTGCGGTTGCCGCTTTATTCGAATCAATGAAGAAAACGTAATTACTAATTCGAACAGTTTGGTTGCAGTCGGATTAAGTATAAAAGCAATCGTTCCAATAATAAATTAGAACCCGCCGGATTAGGCAACGATTTTGTCCGATTAATTTTATTTGTCGTTATATCTCTTTTCTATCGGCACGTTTTGAATTGTGTTTTCAAGAAGCTTTTCTACTTCCTTCTTTAAGTTAAAGGAAGGATCATCTTTTATTTTTATTTGTTTAACTATTTCAAATGAAAAATTTTCTTCTCCCTGTTCGTTCCAGTCGGTTTGCAAACCTTTATCAGCGTGTACGTTTTGTTTTAACTGGAACGAATGCCGGTTAAAAATTTTATCGAGATTAAGACTTCCGCTTAAAAATATTTTGCCGTTTAATTTATTTTCAATCTTAAATACGCCTGCAGGTTTCGGAGTAAGTAAATATTCTTGTTTTAATTTTTTTTTGTCAATCATAATTTTTCTTTATTAATCAATCCGTATATAAACTTGTTTGTTTCTTGTCATCATTTTTTCTTCAATCAGCAGCCGCCTTATTGTGCAGTGGTCATCATATGCTTTGTTGATGATTGTATCAACTTCGTATTCAAGATATTCTCTCCCCATCTCAAACATATTTATAAATACATCGAGCACAATAAGTTTTTTCTTGTGCTGGGCTGGTAATTTTACCAATGTATTTTTTTTGAAGAATGTTTTAAGAACTTTTGCTTTATACTTTTCTATCCGCTCATCCTGTATAAATTTGTCAACATTTTTAAATGAAGTTATTTCCTTTAGAGTAAGATTCATCACTTCTTCATTGCATGTATAAACGTAATAATACTGCTCCTTCTTTTTGGAAACCAATCCTGCTTGTTC
>JAIOIM010000293.1 GCA_019912505.1 Ignavibacteriaceae bacterium | reverse complement strand
ATATAGATGTATCAAAATCATAAAAGCAATCCAGAAAGGTAAGTCCCTAGTTATCCATCCATTGGTTATTAACCCCGTTGATTCTAAAAAAGCTCTGCCTAATAACCCTGCGCCAATGCTGCTTATACTAACTGATAGAATGTAATACCTTGGCTCTTTAAATTTTGTTAACTTCTCAACCATTGATGAAATTTTGAAAAAGGTATAAAATAAATAGAGAGCGGAAAAAAAACCGAGAATGCCTGTTTCAGTAAATCTATATAAAAAGAAATTATGTGATGTCCCGCTTTTAGCCCACCATATCTGAAACTCCTCAAAGCTTCCAAGCATGACTGGCAGATTTGCATATATTTTTGTTGCAAATTGTTCGGGTCCTACGCCAAAAATATAATGGCTTTTAATTATATCTATACTCATAGTCCATATATAAAAACGAGTGTTTTCAAATACTCTGTCAACTCTTAAATACAAAGCTATAAAATCATTCAAAATAGGGATTAGAAAAAATGCGAGAGCAGAAACAACTATTCCTATAAAAAAATACTTGAAGTATCTCCTTTTTAATTTGAATAAAATATAGCTTATACTAACAAACACAGCCCCAATTGACGCGCGGGAATTTGTGAGCAATAAAACAATTAGGGAAAATATCAACAAAAAATAATACAAATAATTTGTGGAGGCTTTGCTACCTTTTTTAAAAAACATAAGACCAATTAGCATCGGAAGTGAAACTGAAAGTTGAAGACCAATAGCATTAGGGTTTGAGTATAGTCCTGCAAATTGGTTAAAAGAATTAGTCTGAATAGAAAAAAGGACGAAACCCTTTGTTACAACATCATAGACTATCATAGCACCTAAAATTGCGGCTACCACTAACAAAGAGTTAATATAACTAAATATTAAATTTTTAGATTCCATTAACGAGAACAACACGTATACAATTGTAAAAAATAATATTTGGCGGCAAGTAATCAATAAGGTAGCCGGAATGTTTGCAGAAAATATTGATGCCGTAATCATCGACAAGAATGTTAAAGAAATTACTATAATCAATTCTTTAGGTATTTGGGAAATATTTTCCTTCGAGGAAGTAAAATTTTTAATATAAAAATAAAATAATATAATTATCAACGAAATATTCAGGAGCGTACGATAGCTTTCGGTAAAATCACTTACGAGTACTAGAAAGAGGATAATTACCAATGGTATAATTATCTCTTCTTTCAAGAATATAAAGATTATGATTAATGCAACAGCCGCTAAAACAAAGGTTATAATTGAGTAATAGGTAAATAGAAGGGCTGAGATAATTACTAATATATATGTATATTTGTTCGCCAATAGCCTAACATTCAATTTTCTTTTGTACTACTACTTCAATAGAATATTCACCATCACTATGCTTCCCGGTATCGGTTATAGAATGTCCTTCGGAACATTCTTTTGCGTATATAATTTCAAAATTAGAAAGTGTTCTGGTTATTAGTGGAATTATTCCAACTGTATCGGGGAGGGCTTCTTCATCAATTAAAAAAAATCTTAGATGATAAGGATTAAATCTTGAAGGTAAATTCTTTTTCTTCTCGTACAAATCTCTATGTGGAATATAGAGTAAAAGATACCCGCCCTGTTTAAGCACTCGCCACCAGTTCTTCAGTGATTCGCCTGCATCAGAAACATGTTCAAGCGTATGCGATGAATAAACAAAATCGAAAGTTTCATTTTCTAAACCGTTCAGATACTGTGCATCCCCATCTTCAAAATCCCATCCTTCTGCCCAAGGAACTATCAAATCGCCACCGAACCCAATATCAAGTCCTTTGCCTTTGCAATACAACTCGAAATAGTTCTCTTTTTCTCTTCTGCTTCTTGCTTTACTCGATTCCCCGGCAACAATGGGTCTGCGACCACGAAGATAAAAAAACTTCAGATATTCAAATTTTATCTTTTTTAGAACATTCCAAATCGGAACTGGAAAAATCTTTTTTATTTCATCTGTAAAACTCATGCTAAAACAATCTAACCTTC
>JAIOIM010000292.1 GCA_019912505.1 Ignavibacteriaceae bacterium | reverse complement strand
GTATAATACGCTTAAGTTAAAAAACATAAAATTAAAAATACTTTTTGATGATGAGGGTTTTGACACCATGCTGAAACTGATTACACTTGCCAATAAGATTAGTCATGGAAATGCTATTCTTGAAATTTCCGACGTCAATAACATAATTAAATTATTATCCGTTGCCGAAAGGCATGGGGGTAAAGCTCCCCCCGGGTTAATGGAAAAAATCAGCAGTTGCTTATACTCTTCCATAGGGAAAGGATGGAGAGATTGTATTAAGCTTTTGTGAAGTTAACATAAAAATAGTATGCGGATACACGGAAATTCCGAAAGAAGGCGAAAGCCCGGTTGAATATTTAAAACGAATAAAATAAACACTCTGTTAATCAGTAGAACTTAAAAACAAATGCCCTGCCGGGTTTGTTGGCGGGGCATTTATCTATATGGCTGCAGTTCTGTTGTCAGCCTTGAAAAATAAAAATGATGTTTGTAAATTGAAAAGTAAACAACTTATAATTCTCTGCGCTCTTTGCGAAAACCTTTGCTTCCTTTGCGTGAAGAAAAGACAAAAGCTCAATTTCACGCAAAGAACGCAAAGGAAAAACCACACGCAGAGAACGCGAAGGGAAAATTATTATGACCGAAAATGAAATATCATACAAAATAATTGGCGTGGCAATTGAATTGCATAAGCATCTTGGACCGGGTCTGCTCGAATCAGCTTATGAAAATCCCTTTGCTTATGAATTAAACGAGTCGGGGCTGTATGTAGAGCAGCAAATCGCCGTGCCGTTGGTTTATAAAAATATTAAAATGGATTGCGGCTACCGGATCGATTTACGCGTAGAAGGAAAAGTGATCATTGAATTAAAATCAGTTGAAACGCTAGCCCCAGTTCATTTTGCACAAACGCTTACTTATTTAAGATTAAGCCAATGCAAACTTGGTCTGCTGATAAATTTTAACACAGTTAAACTTAAAGAAGGAATCCATAGAATAGTAAACAACTTATAATTCTCTGCGTGCTTTGCGTGAAGAAAAGACAAAAGCCCAATTTCACGCAAAGTGCGCAAAGAAAAAACCACACGCAGAGAACGCGAAGGAATAAATAATATGACCGAAAATGAAATATCACACCAAATAATTGGCGATGTAGTTGAGTTGTAAAAACATCTTGGAACAGATATGCTGATAAATTTTAACACAGTTAAACATAAAGACGGAATCCATAGAATAGTAAATAATTTATAATTCTCTGCGCTCTTTGCGAAATCCTTTGCTCCTTTGCGTGGAAAAAGGTTGCCGAAAGCGAACTTTCACGCAAAGTGCGCAAAGAAAAAACCACACGCAGAGAGCGCGAAGGAATAAATAATATGACCGAAAATGGAATATCACACCAAATAATTGGCGATGTAGTTGAGTTGTATAAACGTCTTGGAACAGATATGCTGATAATTTTTAACACAATAAACTTAAAGAAGGAATCCACAGAATAGTAAATAACTTATAATTCTCTGCGCTCTTTGCGAAAACCTTTGCGTACTTTGCGTGAAGAAAAGACAAAAGCTCAATTTCACGCAAAGTGCGCAAAGAAAAAACCACACGCAGAGAACGCGAAGGAAGATATAATTTTCCGCAAAACATCAATCGATAAATTATAAAAACAAAACCCCGCCATTCGCAAAAAAAATTATCTTTGGAATAGCGGGGTTTATAAATCATGTAACTATTTTTTATTTCGTTAAAATTGAAACTACAGTTCCGCCCCCCATTTGAGCACCAAGTTTCATTTCCGATTTTATCTGCACACCTGTTTTTTTATCAATCCAAATTGTCGTGCCGTTTGTTTCGCCTACCGGTATAATGGTAACTTTATAAGTATCATATTCGGTACCTGCCGCGGTAATTTTTTCGGAACCCAAACATTCAACATTCATTGTTTTTACAGAAGCACTCATCAAATCGAATTGTTTTACCGATGTTTTGTAACCTTCCGAAAAGGGGAGTGTCCCTACTGCAAGATCGATATTTGCGCCGTCCGAAAGAACAGGTTCATCAAGTTTTACACTTATCGGCATCGTCTGCTGACCCATTAATATTTTTCCTTCAACAGCATCTTTTGTAAACGAAATGTTTATCGTTGCCGGTCCCTGTTTGGCTCCTCGTTTTATCGGCAGAAGAGTTGCGGCGTCAATTTCTACTGTATCAACACCAGCCATCATCCCGGTTACTTCATCGATAACAATAATTTTATTTCCATCTTTAGAAATATTTCTTCTACTTGCCATTTCCATTTTTTGTCCGCGTGCATCAACACTAATGGCGTACTTGTAAACACCGTCTACAATTTTGCTTCCGTCAAATTTAACATCTCCGCCGGTTACTTCTTCGACTTTCGGTAGCGTAACACTATTGATGTCAACGGTAATTTCGTCAAGGCGTTTTTTTATTTCGGGACGAAGTTCTTCTTCATACCTTCCGTTTAAATGTTTTGCAAGAAATTTTTCCATTGCCGCAAACATAGCCACACGGTTTTCAAGTCCGGCAAAACCATGTCCTTCATCGGGTGCTACCATATACTCAACGGGTCTGCCCAGTTCGCGCATCTTTAATACTATCTGGTCTGCTTCCGCTTTTTTCACACGCGGATCGTTGGCGCCCTGTACAACATAAAGAGGTGCTGTTATTTTGTCGGCAGAGTTTAAGGGCGACTGTTCTTCAAGCATTATTTTCTCTTTCGGGTCGTCCATATTACCAACGCGCACATTAAATATTTTACGAATTGGTTCCCAGTAGGGAGGGATACTTTTTAAAAGAGTGATAATATTTGAAGGACCGACAATATCGAATCCGGCAGCATAAACATCAGGCGTAAAAGCGAGTCCTGCGAGTGTAGCATAACCGCCGTAAGAACCGCCCGCAATAGCAACACGTTTCGGGTCAGCAATTCCTTTATCTTCAAGATATTTTACACCATCTGTAATATCGTGCTGCATGTATCCGGTGCCCCATTGTTTATTTCCGGCGTTTAAGAATTTTTTACCGTAACCGGTTGAACCTCTAAAGTTAGGCTGGAATACTGCATAGCCACGGTTAGCGAGAAACTGAACAAGACCGCTGTAACTCCATTGATCGCGTGCCCAGGGACCTCCATGAATAAGCATTACTACCGGAAGATTTTTTGGTTCAACACCTTTTGGCAGAGTTAAATATGCTGGTATGTCTAAACCATCGCGCGATTTATAAGTTACCGGCGTCATCTCCGCAAGATTTTCCGAAGGTAGATTCGGACGCGATTTATAAAGCAGCTCGGCTTTCCCTGTTGTTCTATCAAATAAATATACCGAGCCCGGATCAACATCTCTTGTTACTGCTACCAACCATACGTTTTCATCGGATGTCATGCTGTTGGAATAGATATCTCCTTCCGGAACCTGACTTTTTAATACCTCCAAAGCTTTTGCAAACATTTCGTTTTTCGGATAGATTCTTCTCTTGGCACCAGTATAAACTGTGGCTAGAATTTCATTTGTTATTTCCGAAAAAATAACATCGCTTAAATCTACCTCGTTAAGGGGGTCTTTATCAACTAATTCGGTTTTGCCTGTTTTAATATCAAACAGAACTAATTCCGATTTATCTCTTTCCCCTTTATCGGTTATCATATAAAATTTTTCACCGCCCGGCATAAAACGCAGCGGACCGGCTGACTCCTCATTATTAACTTTATATATAGAGGTAAGGCTATCGCCGTCTATTTTTAGTATTTCCGAACCTCCGTCCTGAGTTTGCCTAACACCGAGACGTAAATTTCCATCAAGGTCTGTTAGCCAGCCAACTACATTTTCTTTATTTTCTCTAACAAGCGTTCTTTCACCGGTAGAGATTTTTATTTTGTAAACATCATGCAATTGCGGGTCGCGGTCGTTTAACCCAACGAGTATTTCATCGGGGTTATCTTTCGGCACATCGAATATCATTGCTCTAACTTTATCCATCGGGGTAAGGTCTTTTGCTTCGGGTACAGGGTTACCTTCACCATTAGGATCAACGGCGTAAATTCTAAAATTTTCATCGCCGCCTTTGTCTTGTACATAAAGAATATTTTTGGAATCTCTCGACCAAAAGTAACTTCCTATTGGTCTCGATTCATCGGCTGTAATCGGTTTTGCTTTTTCGAAAGGCTCGGTTACTTTTTTAACCCATATATTTCTAATATTATTAAAGGGTTTTAAGAAAGAAATATATTGTCCGTCAGGCGAAATTTGCGAACCGCTTATTTCAGGATCGCCGAAAAACACTTCTCTTTCAATTAGAGGAGGTAGTTGTGCAAATGTGCTTGAGCATAGTGCTGCAAAAAAGATAAAAAATAAAATCCGTTTTCCATTCATGGGGTCTCCATAATTTTTATTAATGATTTAGTACTTGGTTTAATGGCTAAATATAAAATAAATATTTCTGTTAAACCATTTCTTTTTGATGAACGGATTTGCTTTTATCCATTATTTTTAAAAACAATTTTTATAGATTATAAACTTTTCTATCTTATTATAACTTAATTATGAATTAAAAGGACGAATAATGAAGTACAGAAAACTTGGAAAAACAGATATTGAAGTTTCAGAAATAAGTCTCGGCTGCTGGACGATGGGCGGGCTGAACTGGGTTAACGGTACGCCAAACGGCTGGGCAAATGTAAACGAAGATGAAGTAAAAGAAGCAGTAAATTACGCGATAGATAATGGAGTTAACCATTTTGATAACGCAGATGTGTATGGCAATGGTCGAGCAGAAAGAATGCTTGCCCGCATATTGGGTGAGCGTACAAACAAATTTATAATTGCAACAAAAATAGGATGGTTTCCGGGAACGGCTGAGCATGCTTATCTTCCGCAGCACATTCGTCATCAGTGCGAGCAATCTTTAATAAATTTAAAACGAGATTACATCGATCTCTACTATTTCCATCATGGCAACTTCGGCAAAAATGATGAATATCTTGATGACGCAATTGAAGAGATGTACAAATTAAAAAATGAAGGTAAGATAAGACTGATAGGGCAGTCAGCTTATAGGCACGAAGATTTTATAAAACTAATTCCCAGGGTTAAACCTGATGTGCTGCAGAGTTTCGCGAGCGCAATAGATGATCGCTTTGTGCAGGACGGCTCGCCCACTCGAAAACTTTTAGATCAACATCAAATTTCATTTATCGCATTCGGACCGTTAGCTCAGGGTTTAATGCTTGGTAAATACGATAAAAACAATCCGCCGAAATTTGAACCGGGTGATCACCGTGCAAACTCTCCGCGTTTTACAAAAGAGAATTTAGAAAAACTTGATCCGATTATTGAATCATTAAGAGGGAAATTTGGTTCATCTGTTGAAGAACTTGCGAGAGCAGCGTTGCAATATTTACTCCATTACAAACCCATCGGAGCCGTTATTCCGGGCTTTAGAAATTCAAAGCAGGTAATAGCAAACATTTCCGGTGCAGATAAACCGCTAACAGATGAAGAGTTTAAATTTGTTCAAAAAGCTTTTGTAGAAATTAATAAATAAAAAATGAGAGCTCTAAAAAGGTCATTTTTATTGCATGCTTGTATTGTTATAAAATCAAATAAAAACATGAAAATATGGCACTACCTAACGGAGTGCAATTGTTTTGTGGTCTTGTGTTTCTATAAATATTTAGTCCCGATGGGACTATTTAAACCTTTTGAATACAATTCCCAAACTCCGTTAGGAGTTGAATATTTATAGAAAAGAATAACCCAAACAAAAAAGAATGCCGTAGGCATTCAATATTAATTATTTGTAAGAACTAATAAGTAAATAAAGCATGTAATTCATTTTCTAAAATGAATTATACCAATAACAAACAATTTTAGGTTGAC
>JAIOIM010000291.1 GCA_019912505.1 Ignavibacteriaceae bacterium | reverse complement strand
CTATACAAGCGAATCGGACATCATTTTGTTGATATATTTTCTGAGTTAAACATCAATGTTGAAGACTTTGAACATTTTATAATTATCTACAAAAGTTTTTATTTCGATTACATCAATCTATCGGTTTTATACCCGGATACTCAAAACTTGATAAAAACTTTAAACAAAAGAAATATTTTAGTCTCACTGTTAACAACAAAAGGGCAGGACCAGGCTGAAAAAATTCTCAAGTATTTTGATTTAGCCCCTCGATTTAATTATATAATGGGGCGCCGTGAGGGGATAAAAACAAAGCCATCTCCAGAACCATTGCAAAAAATTTGTTTTGATTTAGGTATAAAACCGGCGGACACATTAATGGTCGGCGATACAGAACTTGACATTCAATGCGGACAAACAGCCGGAGCTTTCACTTGCGCTGTTTCCCACGGCTACCGCACTGTGGAACAACTTCAGTTTGAAAAGCCTGATTTTATTGTAAACAATATAAAAGAATTAATGACTCTGTTGTAAAATAAAAAACCCCCGACAAAATAATCGCCGGAGGTTTTCATCATTAATCATATAAGGAAGAGAGTTAAATTCTTTTCCCCCGCTATTTAATCAACATCATCTTGAGCGTTTTGCTGAAACTGCCAGCATGTATTGTATAAAAATAAATTCCCGAGCCAAACTCAGAACCTGAAAATTCAACTTTATGTTTTCCTGCTTCGGTAAAACCGTTTACAATAGTTGCAACTTCTTTCCCAAGAATATTAAATACTTTAATTGTAACATTTCCTGCTTCGGGAACAGAATAATTTATATGCGTTATCGGGTTGAACGGATTCGGGTAGTTTTGTTCGAGTGCATAGTCTATTACTCCGTTAAATGTTACTTCCACGGGAAGAGTTAGTTTTGTAGAGCCGTCAAGATCAATCTGTTTTAATCTGTAAAGCATTTTACCTTCAACCGGACTGTTGTCAATAAAGTTGTACTGGCTTTTTTCCGTAGTTGTGCCGTTCCCTTTTACAAACCCGATAGATGTGTAAGAAGCACTCGTGTTTTCGTTTACTAAAGCGCGCTGAACTTCAAAACCGTTGTTGTTAAGTTCGGTTGCCGTACTCCAATTAAGCACTACGCTGTTAGAGGCAAAGTTAGCTGTGAAGTTCGTAAATTCAACCGGTACGGCTGCCTGGTTATAACCTATTAGTTTTATATCATCAACATACCAGCCGTCTCTTTGAACAGAGCCGTCGGATGTAAGTCTGAAACGAATTTTAACGTAAGCGGAATTATTGAGATAGTCAGATAAGTCTATTTGAACTTGAGACCAGGTAGTATTAAGTCCATCATAGGTTCCGATTTCCTGCCATGAGGCACCGTTATTATTAGAAACTTCCACACGGCAAAAATCGTATGTTGCTTCGGTATCGTATCTGTGCCAGAAGTTTAGGTAAAGCGCCGGCATTGTCGAAGCGTCAATTGGGGATGATAGGGTTAAAGAATTATTTGTGTTCGAGAGATAATTCCCTGACGGGCTGTCGGTAAACGAATGTGTTGCCGAATGGTACTGTGTTGCTACACTGCCCCATGTTCCGGCTACTGTCCAGTGTGCCATTCCTTCTTCTGCATCATCATTAAAAACTGTAGAACCGTTACCGATAAGAATATTATAATTCTGATTATAAACTATAAGTGTATCGTCAATTTTTATTTTAAGATTTGTGGAAAGAGCAAAATTATCAGCAGCCTCGGGAGAGATTGTAAAACTAAAGGAAACGCTGTCGGAGGTTCTTGGAGCCATTGAAGGTTTTGTAATTACTTGAAGTGGAATGCTCAACAGCCCGGTGGAAGTTGTCCATTCTAATTTTATATTGTCGGCATTAGCTAATCCCTTATTTCTAAAAACAACTTTAAATGTTCCAGCTTCGCCGGGAGTATAAATTTGTTTATTTAATTTTGCACTGCTAGAAGCAACATAAGGACCGCTCACGAGCGCCATATACTTATTCATAAAAAGACACATTTTAGAATAAGGGATAATCTCGGCTTGTGTGGCATAGAACCCGGATGTACCGACTTCAGGGGTCATACCAAAAATATTATGATTGTGCCCGGTACTATCGGAGCTGTATATCCAATCGAGATCACCGCCTCGCACATAATATCCTACTGTTTGGTAGGGTGTTCCAAATTCGTAATTATTATCGGCAACGATATCATTTCCAAATTCATTAAATATATCGTTGTCAGGTGTTGGTGTAGGGTCGCACCATGCATACGGCTTTATTAATAAATTTCCGTAAGTATGGTAGTCTAATGTTGCTTTAAAATTTCGTGAGTTTACAAAATTTTTGAAGTTCTCTGTTTCCGGTTCCGAAAATGGAGAAGGTCCACGGTAAGTGTCGGATGATGATGAAGTAGAAGAACCGCCATTGCTCGAGTTCCAAAAATTATATGTCCCGAAATTTCTATTAATATCAGTTCCTTGTCCGCGTCTGTTTTTTCTCCACATTCCGCCGCCGTTTGGGTTTGTTGTTTGGTTGTAAACATATCCATCGGGATTAATAAAAGGAGTAAAATATATTTCGCGATTATTAAGAATATAAGTTGCAATCGGATCGACGTTGTAGTTTTCGAGAAGCCAATACAAGTAATAATAAACATTCATCATCCCCATTGGCTCGCGTGCGTGTGTTACACCATTGTACCATATTTCGGGTCTGCCTGTTGGTGCTTCAGGGTTTTTTGTAACTCTAACGGTCCACATCGGTCTTAGTTCGTAGGAGTTGCCGATAGAAAATTTTGCTGACACAAGATTTGGATATTCATTTGTCATCGAATCAAGTTTGGCAATAGCTTCTTCCCATTTCATAAGCCCCCCCATGGTGCCATAAATACTATGGGTAATATCAAAGCCCTCAATTGGTTTGATGTCTGAGGAAACTTCATTTCGGAGTTGACGATCTTGATAGTAGGCATACCAATCATCAATTGTAATCTGGAAAGGAACGCCTGAATTAGCAAGTAATTTTATTTCAGTTTCCGAAAGCCAGGTTTCAAAATATTCACCAGGTTTATTTATTCCGTGGTCAAGAAATAAACCGGCACTCTCCATTTGTTTAATATCCAAATCACTTTTAATCGTAATTCTAACCTGTGAGTACTTTTCTCTATTTTCGTTTTGAGAGAAGGAGAAAAAGTTGGTGCTTAAAAAAACTAATAGCAACATGACAATTTTTTTCATTCTGAAATTCCTTTTTTGCTAAGAACTATTTAAATACTGCATTCTTCAAAAAAGCAGGCTCTATAAAAATTCAAAAAAAACTTAACCAATAAATGACGTTAACATTTGCGGTATCATTTAGGATGATAGGGGATTGTTAATTTTAAATAGGGAAGAAAAAGCGAAACCGATTCATTCTTTATCATCCCGCACTATAAATCCGAACAATTTTTTACAGCATCAGTTCTAAAATAAACAATTTTATAAAAAGAAATACTTTGGGCTAAAAAATAGAGCTTAACGAAAATTAGCAGCGAACGGCAGCAAGAAAAATTATTAAGCATAAAAAAGGACGCCCGTTAGACGTCCTTGATTATTATAAACTAAAGGAATATTTATTTTGCAAGTACAAGTTTTTTTGTTTTTGTAAAACTTGTTCCGTCAGCGCCGCGTACTTCTATCCGGTAAAAATAAACTCCGCTGTTTAATTCGCCTGCATCAAGTTTGTACTCGTGCGTTCCGGCGGGTTTACCGGAATTAAAAAGTAATTTTATTTGCTCGCCCAACACGTTAAACAGAGTTAATTTTACGTTTGAATTTACAGCAAGTTCATACCGAATTGTGGTAATCGGGTTAAACGGGTTCGGATAGTTCTGGCTTATCTCAAATTGGTTTGGGGCGTCTATGCTTACTTCTATCGCATCGAAGTATTTGAAGTGTCCGTCAAAATCGAGTTGCTTCAGCCTATACAATGTAGTTCCAGCGTTAACTTTTTTATCATCAAACCGGTAGTATTGTTTTTCGGTAGAGGTACCTTTTCCGTTAACAAAACTAATCTGCTGCCAGTTGGTTTTATTTGAATAACTTCGTTCAATTGCAAAACCTTTGTTGTTTGTTTCGGTAGAGGTTTGCCATAGTAAACTTACTGTGCTGCCGTTTGCTCTGGCTTCAAAGGAAATTAATTCAACCGGTGTGAACTGCGAAAAAGGCATAAACTTTACGAGTCCATATATAGATGAATCGGCTTGATGAACTATATGATTTTCAATTGAAAGCGAATCGTACACTCTCCAATCATTATTTTGAGCATAAATTAAATTGCCGGTATTGTTGTAAAGGTCGTAAACATCAGCGCCCTGCACATTATCGTGAATTATATTTTTACCGTCATCAAGAGTAGAAACATTTTCTACATTTCCGATGTTAGGAACCGGCTGCGTTGCGCTCCCTACAATTGTAATACCCCAATGGTTGCCGTAAATTTCATTGTCAGCAACGATTGGAATGTTGGCATTGCTTCCGTTAAAATTTATTCCGCTTCCGGTAGTCATAACATCAGGATTAATATTATTGTTATAAATTTTATTGTGGTGTAT
>JAIOIM010000290.1 GCA_019912505.1 Ignavibacteriaceae bacterium | reverse complement strand
ATTTATTCTTTCATTATTATCATTTGGATGAATTGCCTCTGCAATTACCGTTACACGATAGTTCTCTTGATAACTGCCGTAAACTTCCATTGCAGCGCCAAGCTTAAACATTGTGGGCATACGAAATCTATCGGTACGGTAGCTTGTTTCCGTACCAAAATTTTGAATTGCCGCGGCTACACGGAACGAACCGAAACCGGTATAAAAAAGAATGCCGCCATCGAGCATTAAGTTGGAAGCGCTATATATATCAATTCTTTCGTTCGCATATTTTAATGCAAGACCGAATGAAAATCTATCTGTTAACTGACGGGAGTATCCTGCACTCAATGCAAGCGCACTTGCACTAAAGGTACCTCTGATATCATAAACATGCTGCCCGCCGATTTTAACAGTACGCGGCATCGAACCAAAATCGAAAGCATTAACTCCAATTGAAAAAACACCGACGCTGGTTTTTAATGCATAGCTTGTTGAGATGTGTTTTATTTCTGCAATCCAATCGGCATAAGATGCTGAAAGTGAATGTGTCTGCTGTGTAAAACCGGTTGCTCCGGGGTTTATAAAAATACCATCGGAGTTTAAATCGCCAAGCGCAATTGATGCTTCACCAAGTGCTGCGCTGCGCGCTGTAACCGGTATTTCAAGGAATACAAAACCGGCAGTAGCAGTTTTCTTAAACTCCTGTGCAAATGACAGTCCGGGTAAAATTAAAAATAAAAGCAATATTCTTTTCATCTTAAATTCTTTTTAGTTTTATAACTTTTAATCATCTTACAATTGCAAGCTTGCCGATCTTTTCACCAAGCTTTGACTCAACGTGATAGATATAAATTCCGCTTTCCACAAATTGACCGTAGCTTGTTGTCTGATCCCACGAAACAATTGCGCCGGTTCCTTCCGATGCTTCTATTGTTTTTATAAGATCGCCGCGAACAGAGTAGATGCGTATTGTGCACGGGTTAGGGACGTTAACAAATTGAATTATATCATCCGAACCCTCAGCACCCGGCACGGCATATTTATCACCGATAACAAACGGGTTAGGTACTACAACAATATTATTTAAAGATTGAGCCGGTTTAAAAGTTGTTGTAAAAGGAATCACTTTTTTATTTGCATAAATAGACGATTCGAGAGGCGGTACTTTATTGGAACCGGTTTCTTTAAATATAGCCGATGGATTAACCTGCCACGAAGCTTTCCCGGTGTCATAAGCTGTTAATGCATAAAAATAAGCAACACCAACATCTGCTGTGGAATCAATAAAATGATATTTGCCATCGGTTGTGCTGTAATAATCAGTTGCGCCTTTTTTTACATCGCCAACAAAACTCCAGGGTCCAATCGGTAGATAGTTGCTTCGATAAATTTTGTAACCCGCAAGATCGAGTGTTCCGTCATCCGGGTCGGCAACTGATTCAGTGCCGGTTCCCCAAATTATTTCGTTTGCCGCAATTTGTCCGGTGCCTCTATAAAAATCAACATCGAACTCAGGAGCAACCGGTGGATCGGGATGATTGAAATTGTTATCGTATGTAAACTTTGCTTTATCGGCTGAGTTGTTTAATTCTCGCTGCCCAATTTGTCCAACAATATTTGCTTTTGTCTGCGGATCGATAGCTTCTGCATATGAAATACCGTCAACTATTTCTGCAATTGCAACAACTATAGAATCGCCCGGCATTATATCCCACGGACCGAGTGACATCATCGACCACATCCGGCTCTTCTTCATATAAACAGTATCGCCCGGGGAATTAACATAATTGAATGCATTCCTAATATCTTTAAGTACTTCATACTTGGCTTCGCGGGTTCCGGGTATGCCTGTGAACGGACCACTTAAATCAATTGAATTACTTCCCGCCGACCAGCCGTACTGATTAACAAATGTTTCTTTATTATTTTTATTTGGCGATGCGTATATAAGTCTTACGCCAACAAAGCCGGGGGCAAGCCACTCACCCGAAATATCCCCGGTGGAAAGAAGCGGACCGGAGTTTGCGGAATAATCGTAAGTTTCATCAGCAACAGTTAATGGATAATCGGCGGCTCTTCCCCATATCATTTTTCTTGTGGGGTCGTAGAAGAACCATGTATTGCGTGCACCGGATGACAAAGAAGGAAATAAAATATTCCAGCCTCTTGAGTTTGCTTCCAACCCGTAGTTTAGAAGAAGATAAAAATTATAAAGTGTATCCGCTACTTTTCTTGCAGGGTCTTTTAGCCGAACTTCGTCTGAAATATTTTTAAATATATAGTCGTAAAGAATATAATTTTCATCCCGCTGCGAACCGTTCCACTGATGTGCTTTTCTGGTTACACGAAGAGGCAAGATAGATTCTCTATCGTCAACATTTGTATAGTTAAAATTATATTCCCACACAGTTTCAATCGATTCATCGCCCGAGTTTGGGTCGGTCTGCTCCCAGTTTTGATTTTTTTTATGTTTTGTAACAGTATACTTTGCGCTTGCATCATTGCTGATAGTGCCCGCATAAAGCGACCAGTCTTCAACGGCTACAATGCTGTCTTTCATCCACTCGCCGCCAACCCAAAACCCGCCAGTAACCATGTAAGATGGTGATCCGCCGATATTTTCGCGCAGCCACGAATCGTCAAAGCCGGGCCAGTCTAAGGCAATACCACGCTTGCCCCAATTGCTAAAGTTAGGACCAATCTTACCGAAAAAAACGCTCTGCCACAATTTGCCCCGGTTAAAAATAAGTGAAGGCGATTGTACTTGCGGGTACACTTGCAATGTGAACGAGATTATAAAAAGTAATAATAGAAGTTTTATTTTTTTCATATCAGTTAAAAAATCATTATCTAAAATTAAAAACCAAAACCGAGTGTAAAGAATATTTGTCTCGGTATATTCCTAAAAGCTCTATAAGGCGCAACAAGGTAGCTCAATCTTGTGGGGTCGTTTCCGGCATCAGCCATTGTAACACCTTTTTCTATCCAGTTATTTAAATCTTCATTTGTAGACATTGGAGTAATCCATCGGTTGTTAAACAGGTTCATTATTCTAACGCCGATAAGAATTCTATAGTTATCTATCGTTATGTTTTTTGAAAAATTAAAATCAAAACTTGATTCAAGCGGGTAGCGCCTGTTATTTACTGTCCCGATTTTTTCGAATACTGTTGTGTAGGTAAAGGGTGTACCTGACTGTGCCGTATAGGTTAAACTTGTAACGGTGTTCTCAAACAAACGGACACCAAAAATTTCAAACCCCTCACCTTGCTTCAAATTATATTGAAGCAGTCCGCGGAATGATTGAGTTCTATCGGAGCCGGAAACATAACTGTTTGAAAAATCTCTTGTCTCGCGGCTTCTGTAATTATCGGGATAAATAGTTCCTGCGCCGTAGCTGCCTTCGGATGTTTGAGATAGGCTGTAGCTCAATCTGTAAGTCCAGCGTTCAATCGAAATAGTTTCGAATGTAACATCAATACCTACGGTTGCGCCGTAAGTGTTGTTGTCGAATGTTGTATAAAGATAAAGCGGCTGGTTATCATTTGTAAAGCCTGCCGGGCGGTTACGGCTGCCTGTAAAAGCCGCAACTCGAAGCAACCCGATTTGCGATGCTCTGTCATTATAATAAAGAGCAACATCAAGCCGGTTGTTTTCAGAGAGTACCTGCTGTAATCCAAATTCATATTGTATTGTTTTTTTCGGGTTCAAATTTGGATTGCCGATGCCTGTCCATCCCGATTCTGTTCGGCGGGAGAGCGCCTGGCTAAATGTTGGCATAGAAGAAAAATGCCCGTACTGAAATCTGAACGCCGTGCTCTCACCGATAGGGAATGAAAGACCAAAACGGGGAAGCACTTGATATTTTGTATCTGATTTTACAGTGGCAGGGTTGCCCACATTTCCCGGTCCGCTTGTTCCCTGGTAAAATGGGTTAAACTTATCTGCCGGTATATCTGTTTGAAAGTTATATGCTTCGGTTCTAAAACCAAAGTTTGCAATTATACCTTCATACTCCATCTTGTCTTGAATATAAAAAGCGCCGAGAATTGGGAAAGCCCTGTAATACTCGGCAAAGCCAGAACGAGTTAAATATGAGTTTGCCTGATAGCTTGAGTTTACACCGTTGTTAATCATATCCCAATAGAAAAATCTTACGCCTGTTTTTAGCTGATGAAATTTATTCAACTGGTTTGTGTAGTCTATATTCCCGCTCCAGTGGTTTGTGCGAGTGTCCTGATAGTAGTTTGTGCTTGCATTAATCAAAGGACGAAAATATTCGGTATTCCACCATGAGCCGTCAAGCAGCACTGTTCCATAGGGGTCGTTCAAACTGTCAAGCCTGTCGACTTGGTTTACCGTGCCCGCTAAATATTCGTAGGGAAGCTGGTAAGTTTCATACTGATGCGAAATTGTGGTTTCAAGAAAAGATAAATCTGTTGGAACATAAACCCAATTTAAACTTTGTGCGGTTGTTCTTTCTTCTCTTACAGGGTCGGTTGTAACATAATATTTTGTTGAAACACCGGGAGGTGTAAATGCCAAACCCGACCACCTGATATCATCTGAACCTGACCAGATGCCGCCTTTGTAACTTTGAAAACTTCCCATAAATTTTAATTTGTGTCCGGCAATAGGATTAAATATTAAATTCAAAATATAATTTTGATACACCTGAGTTTTTTCAGGGGTAGGCAGCCTCGTTGGGTTACTTCTATATTCGCCGGAAAAGAAAAACTTGAGAAGGTTGGGGTCTTTACCAAGAGGACCGCCAATTCCAATCATATATCTTTGATACGCATATTTTCGATAATCATAAACACCAAGAGGATTATCATCGCTTGGCGTATGGTTTCTTATCCATGTATCATATGCCCAGGTAATTTCCCGGTTAACAATATCGCGCCAAGCGGCAGAATCCTGATGAGTTGCGCCTGATGTTCCGAGCCTCTCGTAAAGCCATTTATATCTTTGATCGAGTTTTAATTCTTTTATCATCTGCGGTTCTTTACTGAACCATTTATCAAGGGTTCCCCACTGCTGCCATTCGAAATTATTTTTATCGTAAAGGTATGTTCCGAAATGGTACTGTCCCGGCGGACGGTACTCAACTCTAAAGTCGCCGTTTAATTTAGGCGAACCTTCTTTTAAAACAACTTTTACAACACCGCCTTGGGCATTACCATACTCAGGGGAAAAACCGCCTGTAATTAATTGTACTTGAGAAACACCGAGCGGGTTTACGTCATACTTCCATGAATTATTTGCTTTTTCAGTACCGAAAGCACCGGGCGCGTTAGTGGCAGAGTTTACCTGTTCAACTCCGTTTATCTGAAAGTTAACTTCATACGAGCCGGAACCACGGATTGAATAGTTGCCTGTTGCTGTTTTCTGAAATCCGGAAGTTAAATCGAGTGTACCGCGAATACCTTCGATTGGCGCAGCTTCAATTTGTGCCTGTGTAAGCGTGTTTGAAGTGCTTGTCTGATCTTTAATAATTTTTGGTTTATCCGCAACAACTACAACTTGTTCCAATTGAATAGTTGCATCGGTAAGTTTGAAGTTGATCTCGGTTGTTCTGTCAACATTAACCTGCACTTCAGTTTTTATAACTTTAGCATAACCGATAAGACTTGCAGATACGCTGTAGGCAGCAGGCGGGATTCGTAGTATGATATAATTTCCGTCAAGATCGGTTGCGGCACCTATTGTCGTACCGACAATCATCACGTTCACGCCAATTAAAGGTTCGCCTGTATTTGCATCGGTTACTTTACCAACGAGTTTACCGTACTGCCCCTGAGCGAACATGTTTACCGAACAAATTAAAAAAAGCAGACATGCTGCAAGGCAGGAATAAATTTTATGTTTTAACATAATTGTAAAAATTTTCTAATGTTTTGCCTTTTCAAACATATTAAAAATCCCTTCTCCGGTTAGGGAGAAGGGATTGTGTTATTAATCTTATTTTATCAACATCATTTTTTTACTGATGCTGCCCGAACCGGTAGTTAATGTGTAGAAGTAAATACCGCTCGATAAATTACCTGCGGTAAATGTAATGTTATGTTTACCGGCTGTTTGATAACCGTTAACAAGCGTTGCAACCTGCTGCCCGAGCGAATTTGTTACAACAATTTTTACATTTCCTTCCCGCGGCAATGAGTAGTTTATCATTGTTGAGGGGTTGAATGGGTTAGGATAATTTTGATTTAAATTGAAATCGTAAACAACACTATTTTCCTCAACTCCTGTGGGATCGAAATATTTAAAACGGTAAGCAGCATTATTGCTGCCATCTATTACATATGCCGTCAATCCATCCGCCGTAAAAGCTACATCACAAGGGTTAATCATCGGTGCGCCTGTCAAGTCCGGGTTTGAAGTACTATTTGACGAAGGTAATTCTGCAACTTCTTGTGCAAAGTTTACAAGTACCTGGTAGCCTTTTACCCACCTTCTTGTAGAGTCGATGCCTGCAACCCATAATGTACCGTTCTTATCAACTGTAATTCCGTATGCAATTGCTTTATCAAAATTAAGATCGCCAATTGCGTCCTGAAGTTTTGTGCCTGTATAAAGGTTTGCATTTAATTCATCACCGCCTGTCCAAATGGTTACTCCGCCGGTAATCTGTGTTGATGAGTATGAGTTGCGGGATGAATATATTGGCGTTTCCGGACTTGTATAATCGCCATTTGGAACAAGTGCAAGATCGCGAATTACATCAAAACCACCTGTGTGCGCTCCGCCCGGATCGAGATCGCTTTCTTTCATCCAGTTACCTTTCGGCGTGGCAGTTATAGAGTTTGTAAAATTATATGATCTAACCCTAGGACCCGGAACACCGGCGCCTGCAGTAACACCCGAAAATAAAATCGAATCGTTTGTAATTGCAACTCCATTTGTGTAGGTGCCGTGACCGCTGTTGTTAAAGAAAAATCCGTATCTGTCTACGGTATTAGTGTCGGCATTATTGTAATAATACATCGTAGCTACAGTATTAGGTTTTGTACGCGGGTAGGGAACGCTTGCGTTAATAATTACATCTGTGCCAAATGTGGTTATGCCTCTTAACACGCCAATATTACCGAGAAGCGAATCGCTATCGCCATTTAAATTATAATCAATCATTAAACTGAATTGATTATCAGATGAGTCGGCATAATAAATTGCGTTATGTGCAGAAACAGTAGTTAATTTTGATGAAGCTACATAAAGCCTGCCGTTTGCATCAACGGAACATAAATAAGGTTTTGCGTATAAGGTATCGTTACCCGAAAAAGTAATTTCGCCAATATAATTCCACTTTGCTTGACCGAAAGCGGCGAGTGAAAATAAAAGGACGGCTATAGTTGAAAATAATTTTCTATTCATATATCCTCACAAAAGAAATGGTTAATTTTTCATGATAAAAACTACTTAAAATATGTTAGTCAGTAAATTTTATATAACCTAAAAATCTAAATTAAAAAAAAAGATAACGATTCTGAATTACTCTTACCGTTATCATTAAAACAAATTAATTTTTACTTGGTTTTTCAAAAAGGAGTGTTAGTCGAGCACGAAAAAATAGCCCTCGGAGTTCGGTTGTGTTTTGTTTCCTGCCTTTAAGAGATAGCTGTGCACCCAAGACTCTATCTTTGTT
>JAIOIM010000289.1 GCA_019912505.1 Ignavibacteriaceae bacterium | reverse complement strand
TCTTTTTCTAAAAGATGAACCGCCTTTACAATTAAATTATCCTTCTCATCGGAAAGAAGTTGGTTGTCAGTGTCAAAACTAAAACTATCAGATTCCTCGAATTCTATTTCATCATATAAATTGATTGGGTAAAATATTGTTTCGAGATTGTGGAAACCGTCATCGCGTTTGTTAACGATATTCAAACCTATATTTATTTTCGCAGGTGCTTTTGTTTTATAAATCATTTATAACTTCTTTTAACATTTTTGTATGCGCCGGTGATGAACCGCAGCATGAACCGACAAACCCGGTACTGTTATCAATATGCTTTTTTACAAACTCAGAATATTTGTCCGGTGAGACAGCACGTTTTATTTTATTTTCGGAATATTGACTCAAACCAAGATTCAAATAAAAACCTTTTGGAAATATTGTATTAAAACTTTTTTTAATTTTTTCAAAACTTAGCAAGCTTACACAGTTAATACTGATTGCAAGCGGGTCATAGGATTCAATAAAATTAATAACTTCCGTTAATTGTTCTCCCGAAAGTATTGTATTTGAATCGGCTGAAAACAAACTCACTACAAAAGGAATATTATTTTCGGCGCAGTGAGTGCAAATAATTTTGATTTCATCAAAATGACTTTGTGTTTCATTCAGAATAAAGTTTACGCCGTTATCTATAAGCAAATCAATATGTTTAGTATGGTTACTTGTTAACTCTTTATGTGTAAGCTTTCTTTCATACTTGTAACAATCTTCCGCCGGAGCGTTTGAACCGGCAATTAGTAAAAACTTTTGCTTCGCTGCCGAATGTGCGAGTCTGACGGCTGCTTTAACCAACTTAGAAACGGAGTAACCGTGTAATTGATTGACCGCCGCAGGATTCGTCCTGAATGTATTGGTTGTAATGATATCCGCTCCTGCCTCGATATATTTTTGATGTAGTCGAAAAACAAGTTCCGGAGAATCAACATTCGCTTTTGATGACCAGAGAGGAGTAGAATTATCCGCTCCCATTTTATGAAGCTGGCTGCCGATGGCTCCGTCAAGTATCAGCGGTCGGTTTTTCTTTATTGCCGATTCAAACGGGTTTATTTTATCGAGCCGCATATTTTTATGGTTTCATTTTTTCAAAATAATCATCAACGGTGCTTAACATTTTCTCAAGATCAATCATTTGAATGCATTCAAGATTATAGGGACATTCTTTTTTCCAGCAGGGTGAGCACTCTAAATCTTTCGGATACAACTTTACGCCGCGGTCGTACAAGTCTATCTCCGTCCAGCAGCTTAAACCAAACCATGCGATAACATATTTTTTTAGTGCAATGGCAAGATGCATCCCGAATGAATCGCCTGTAATAACAACATCAGCTATATCTTCATAACAGGCGCCTCGGCGTATCCCGTCATTGGTAGGAGTGTTAACTATCTTCCCCTCAAAATTGGAATAAATTATATTGTTCCTCTCAGCGTCCTCTGGTCCGCCGAGCAGTATAACTTTGTATTTATTTTTCTCAAGGAGTTTTGTTATCAAATAAATATGCTGTTCAATCGTCATTTTTTTATTGGGATATAGATTTGAACAGCCTGTGTTAAAACCGATAACAAAATCATTTTCGGATAAACCGACTTTAGTTTTATACTCTTGTATAAAAAATATTTCTTCAGCATTAAAGTTAAAAACATAATCATCGTTTTGATGATCAATCTCAAAAGTTTCCGAGAGATAATCCTGACCGGTTCTTTGGTTAACTTTAAACTTTAGATGATCATCCATTCCGAGTTTGTAGTTATAATATGCACCTTCATTAACCGGTATTATTTTGCCGTCATCATTTAACCCGAAACCGAGTTTATTTTTCGCATCAACCGCATTTAAGAGAGCGCAGGAACGCTGCGATTTATCTACATTCATTACATAATCAAACTTCATTTGCTGCAGTATTAAGATTGATTCGGAATCATAATTCATCACTTTATCGATGTGTGGATTGTTAAAAAGAAGCGGTGCTGCAATTTTTAATGTAACCCAATAGATAGTGGATTCAGGGAATTTACGTTTTAACCCGGGCAGCCGTGCGGTTGTCATTAAAACATCACCCATAGCATCAAGGTTGATGATTAATATTTTTTTGCCGATTGCTATATTTTCTTTACAGCCGTTTTCCCAACAGTCATGGTCGCCGAAACAAGGTTTGTAACCGTTGAAATTTTTGCACGAAGGAATTTCTTTATTCATCAAAATATATTTTAAACTTTCGAAATTGGTAAATTAAAATCGTTTTTCTAATTTTGAACGCTAATATAATAAAAGATAAAAAGTTAAAGTAGGAAGTAACCTTAAATGTCAGGTAAAATATTTCAGTTTAGTTTTGGCGATGGTTATGCGGGAAGTGCAAAAATTGCAATTTTAAGTTCCGGGCTGCTTGCCGAAAAAGGTTATAGGGTTACACTTTTTGTTTCCCAAGATTCTTTAACTGAAAAGAGAGGGAAGGAGAAAGAGGAAGAGAGCAAGAGTAAGAGTGAGAGGGGAGGAAATTTAAAGATTGTGGCATTAGATTCATCTCAAAAATTTAATCTTCTTTTTGAAGAAATAGTTGAATGGTTTGAAAAAGAAAAACCCGATTTTGTAATTTCGCATCATTCGTTAGACAGAAAAGTTGGATTAAACTTAAAACGGAAATTTGGCAAACGGTTTACAAACATTGCTTATCGGCATAACATCACAAAGAGCGCACCAATTATCGGCGCTATTTTGTACAACTATTATTTTGATTATCTGATTGCCTGCAGCGGGGGAGTTGGAAAAAGCTTAACCTCATCAGGAATATTTAAGAAAAAAGTAGAGGTAATTCACAACGGAATTGAAGCTCCGAAAAATATTGATGAAATATCGAGTGCTGAAATAAAAATAAAATACAAACTTCAAGAAAAAATTGTGCTTGGGCTTTCTACCTGGTTTCACAAAGAGCGGAAAGGCTTTGATATTTTATTCAACGCTTTTTCAAAGTTTGATGACAAATATATTCTGCTGCTTGTTGGTATACCGGAAACTCAGCAGACTGAAGTTATAAATTATGCAAAGGAATTCGGAATAGATAAAACGAAATTGATAATGCCCGGGTACGTCGATAATATTTGGGAGTTTTACAAAGCAATGGATATATTTTTACTGCCAAGCCGGTCGGAAGGTTTTTCGCTTGCCCTATTAGAAGCAGGCGTGGCAGGTTTGCCCATTATTGCATCCGACATTCCGGGAAACAACGAATTTATTAAAGACGGCGAGAACGGCTTACTTTTTCAAACAAACAACCCGGAAGTATTAAAAGATAAAATAAAATTGCTGTCTGAAAACAACGAACTAAAAAATAAACTATCTCAAAATGCTCAACATCTTGTATTTAAAAAATATTTGATCAGCCATTATGCTGATAGGTTGGATGAGTTTTTGAAATCAACCATTAAACAAATAGTGAAGTAAGAATAAATAAACTGATTTCGCAGGTATCACAATTCTTTATTATTGGGTCTATGTCGAATATAGTGGGTAATCAAAATTAAGTTTACCGGCAATAAAAGCTGGCGACATATCAATGCTTACCTGTTCAATCTGTTCCGGTGGTACTTGTTTTGTAACAAAGTGTTCTTTAAGGCTAACAATTGTTTTTTCATCTTTCCCTTCGGTTACAAAAAGAACTCTTTTTTCATGAAGATCAACAGCTACGGTTACGTACTCGTGTCCTTTTTTCCGTGATGTTTCATCTATCCCGATAGCTGTTACTGTTGATTGTGTGTCTTTGCGTAATGCGCGGGTTATCCAATAATTGAACATTGTCCATAACCTTTTGGGATATACTTTTAACAGGGCGGCTGCTTTATTAACGGGCATTTCACTTTCAATTAGAAGCATAGCAAATGCTTCAAACAACAGCGTAAAGCCGCTACCAGAACGTGCCCAAGGGACTTCTATGTTTTGTACTTTCCCACCGCTTGTTTTTATTCTTGGCACTCTTGCATAGATATAACAATGATGTTCAAAAAAGTTCAGATGCTGCCACTGTCTTTTTACCGTATCATGGATTGCACAATCTACAGCTGTGGCATCTTGAAACTTTGCTCCTTTAGTAAATTCTATATGGATATGTAATTCCCGTAATTTCTTCCCGCTTTCTGTGAATTCTATTTTTTCTACAAACCAGGGGGATTGTAATCCTAATGCCATTTTAAATAGTTCTACCGAGTTCCTTTGCTTTGCTTCCTATTATATCTTGCTTTTTCCGTTTCGCAAAGTTAATGCCTTTTGCTATATTTACCCACTACAAACGACATAGACCCGTTATTTATACTGATTTATCACGTGACTTTGTGGCATATGTTGAAAAATATCCCAAAAACCTCTAAACAAAATTTTAATTGAAAAATGGAAATAAGTTTTAGAAAGCCAAGTTCAGACTTTGCTGAAGTGTTAGCGTAGAATGGCGGGAAAGAGCATTTTGGAATTATATCCGGTAAAACTAAAGTTGGCGTTCTCATCTCCAATTTCCAATAGTGATGGTTTAAGTTATTTAGTTTTATAAATAAGCACAATGGTTTTTGGGAAAATGATTAAATAAACTTTATTGCAACGAACTAATATTTTTACTGGATAGCTACATCCCCTAAACGCTTAAAAATAATTTATCGAACATTCATATTTCGGGCTTACTTTAAGCGGAATAACAAATTAGAGTAACTTCATTATCTCAATAAAATCATTTTTTTATTTTCAACGAAGCCATTCACCCGTAAAGAATAGAAATATACTCCGCTTGGTAAATTACTTCCGTCAAAAGAAACAGAATAAGAACCTTGCTGTTTTTCCTCGTTAACTAAAGCCGCAATTTCGTAACCTAAAATATCGTACACTTTTAATTGAGTAAACCCTCTTTCTTTTATCCGATAGTGTATTTCTGTAACTGGATTAAATGGGTTCGGATAGTTTTGAAATAACTCTGATCTTGAGAGTACACTGCTGCTTTCTGACATTGATGAGACCACACCTGCTCGCTTTCTAAAATAGACTCTTATGCCTGCTGTACCCGGAGCAATCATTTCGTAGTTTACACCGAAACTGCCATTTGGAAATAATGCACCCGCTTTGAATGCGAGGGAAGAGTCCCCTCCGTCTGTTGCAAACTCGGAAACTGACCATGTGTTTCCTCTATCGGTTGAGTATGCTGCCATCATATCGCCTCGTTCTTCTCCGTTTGTATAGTTAAAATCGCGCTCATCTTTCCATGTTACCCAAAGAATATTCCGCTTAACATCATAACGACACCCTTCAATTAAGTGTGATCTCTTACCTGTCTCTGATAATTGTCCGGTTGCGGGGTTAGCGGGATAATTCCATGCTGCACCCACATTGTCGGAATACATATATCGAATGTTGGCATTCTGATGTGCGTTATTTTCCGGATACTTATGGTAGAAGAGATGAATGCGATTTGAGTTATCAATTACAACGTCCGGGTCCCAATCCGCATCTTCACCTGTTACTACTTGATTTGGTAGTGAACTCCATGTTTCCCCGCCATTGGTGCTTGTAACAATGTAAACATCCCATTTGTTTGCTCCGCCGACAGAATCGCGCCAAGCTATAGCAAGCGTATCTCCACCGTTATCGAACTCTGCATGGGGATATGACGAGTGTCTACCATCGCTTTGACTTATCGATTGGACAGAACTCCAAGAACGTCCACCATTGGTTGAACGCGAATAGTAGGCTTCAGTTATTTGACCAATATTCATATTTCCTTCGTGCCACATTACATGAACGCGGTTGTAGCGATCGATTGTGAAGTGTGTTGCAAAACTGCTCGAACTGATTTTGTTTGCCACACGTACACTGTCTATTACTACATTAAGATTTGCATCAAGTTTTGAACAAAAGATTGCTGCTGGATTGACAGAAGTCCAAAGGACATAGAGCGAATCGTTTTTGTCGAGAGCCAGTTTGGGTGACCCGCCTCCGATTACAAGATTTGTTTGTGTAAAACGTTGGGGTGGTGTTAACCAATTTGTCCCACCATCATCTGAATAGGTAATGTAATGTCCATATGTTTGGTTCGGGTTTGAAGGATTAGTTTCCGTTGTAGAAATGATTACGCGACCTGTTGAAGTTACAACCATATTATTGTAAAGTACGCCTCGCTGGTTAGCACTTGAATTAAACATGGGAAGTGCAACTTGTTCACTCCAAAATGCTCCGACACCATGTTGTGGAAACAAGCAGCTTGCTATACTTGCCATTATTGTTACACTAAGAACCAATCTATTCATTATTCAGGCTCCATTATTTTCTCTGTTTTTTACAGATTAAAAATAATAATTTTAACGATAATCGAAAAATTATTTGAGCGGCAATGTGGTGGGCAAAACTTTTCTTGCAGTACCTTATTTAATATGTTAGTTAAAGTAAATCAATTCATTCAGTCAAGTGCTTATAAGCATGCATTCTGTTTTTATAGAGATAGTATTTTACGCTATCCCGTTCAGTATTGTAATAGCAGGCATTGGCGTAATCAACTCAGCCAGTATAAGAATATAAAGTACCAGTGGAAACACGCAGAAGTTTTAAAACCAAAACACTTTCCTGCGAAATCGGTGATTGTTTTTATTTTTATTCTAACAGCTTCATCGTTGTAAAAGAATGGGTAATTATCTAAATTTTCATGCGTATTTATTTACAAATATTAATGTCCGGAAGAGAGTAGTCCGGGAATAATGATTTGTAATAAACTCTGCTCTTCGGATAAATAATCTGTGCAATTTATTTTTATTATTGGAGTAATAT
>JAIOIM010000032.1 GCA_019912505.1 Ignavibacteriaceae bacterium | reverse complement strand
AATATATTAATAAGACTGAAGAGAGACTTGTATATACTACCTCATAAATTTCAGAAGTTATCGGAGGAAGAATTTTTTTTAATCGCAAATTTACTTCAAACACCAAGCTATATAACATTTACTTCTGCGCTTAGTTATTATAATTTAACAACTCAACAAACTCAAAATTTTGTTGAATCGGCTGCATTAAAAAGAACAAAAGAAGTAAAAGTAAAGCAGATGGAATTTAATTTTTCTTTACTTAAAAATAAATTTTATTTTGGTTTTGAAAGAAAGGAAAACTTCTTTATCGCAACACCCGCAAAGGCGCTTGCTGACTCAATTTACTTAACGGCAATGGGTAAATACAGTATAGATTTTGACGCTGTGGATTTTGAGAAATTTGATAAATCAGAAATAGAAGATATATTAAGAAAAAGCAATAGGGCATCAAATAATTTATGGCAGAAGTTAATAAAGACCTACGCGCTTTAGAATTGTTAGAAATTGAGATCCTTGATTTACTCAACTCTAATAAAATTCTAAACCAATTATATTTTGGAGGCGGCACAATGCTGCGGCTCTGTCACAATTTAAATCGCTATTCAACAGATTTGGATTTTTGGGTCACAGAAAATGTTGACTATAAAAAAATATTCTCCTCTATAGAAAGATTACTCTCGCCAAGTTATAATTTAATCGATAGCCAAAACAAATTTTATAGCCTGCTTTTTCAAATAAAAAGCCCGACATCAAAAAGAAGTTTAAATATTGAGATACGAAAAGAACAGTCCAATTTTGAATGGGAAAGGAAAATAGCTTTCTCAAGATATACAACAAAGCAGGTGCAGTTAAACGGTTTAACTCTAAGGCAAATGATGAAGAATAAAATTTCTGCATTAATTTCAAGAAAAATTATTCGGGATTGTTTTGACATAGATTTTTTATTAAAGCGGGGTATTCCGATTGAAGGAGAAAAGGAGACACTCCTTAAAATGCTTGAAATAATAAAATCCTTTAAAGAAAAAGATTTCAAAGTAACGCTGGGTTCGGTTCTTGATTCCGGCGAAAGAGAATTTTACAACGAAAATAAATTTAATTTTTTGCAGCAGGAAATCATTGCGAAACTAAGCAGCCATTAATGCTGCAAAAGCCAATAACTTTTATTCTTCTTTTATCCGTCAGCTAAAGCAGACGGCAATATTATCTTCTAAATAATTATTTCAAGATTACCGTTCGCTTCAGCGAACGGACAACAGCACAAACACAAACAAACCCGGCTTTAGCCACATGAGGGGAAGCAAATGAGGTTAAAGCCGTTCTGCTTTTATTTTCTTCTTATCCGTGTGGTGGCTGAGGTCGTTGAAGCCAGGCCGTGCGGTGCCAAATAATCAGAATTTTTGCTCCCCTATCTTTTCACTCAAAAGAGAAACTCTTTCAACAAGATTTATAAACTCAGCCCGGTAACCAAATTCATCTTTACCTTTTGACCTTTTTGCCTTTTGCAAAACCGATTTGTAATTAGATTCGCCTTTATATTTTGAGTTCCTCAAAAGCATTGCAAACTCAGCGACAGCAGATGAAAATATAAAATTATCCGATGCTCTGTCAATCTCAACCAGAGAGGAGTTAAGCACAGTTTCATATTCAACACTTTTATCTTCATCAGGTTTTTTGTAACGAATTTTTAATGATAACAGCTCGTCAATTTTATACGATTCAGGTTTTATTTTATTCACCTGATACTTTAAATCTGTACTTTCTAATTTTTCATTTTCGTTAGGCACTATTTCATAAAGGGCTGTTACTGTGTGTCCGGCACCTATTTCACCGGCATCCTTTTTATCATCCGTAAAATCTTGGTCGTTAAGCAGCCGGTTTTCATAACCAATCAGCCGGTACGACTTAACCTTTACCGGGTTAAACTCAATTTGAATTTTTACATCCTTGGCAATAGTGTACAATGTTGCCGAAAGTTCATTTACAAAAACTTTTTTTGCTTCCAAAATGTTGTCGATGTAAGCATGATTTCCGTTCCCTTTATCGGCAAGTTCCTGCAGCCTTCCGTCTTTGTAGTTGCCCATCCCAAAACCAAGAGCGGTAAAAAATATTCCTTTGTCGCGCTTCTCTTCAATAAAACGGACGAGTTCCGAAGTGCTTGAAACGCCAACATTAAAATCTCCATCGGTTGCAAGAATAATTCTGTTGTTACCCCCTTTTATAAAATTTTCATCGGCAATTTTATATGCAAGGGCTAAACCCTCGCCGCCAGCCGTGCTTCCGCCTGCATGCAGGTTATTAATAGCATCTTTTATTTTTATTTTTTCATTAACACTCGTTGATGGAAGAACAACACCTGCTGCGCCGGCATAAACCACAATAGCTATTTTATCTTTTTCATCAAGCTGATCTACAAGCAGATTAAATGCTTTTTGAACGAGCGGCAGTTTTTTGGGCTCGTCCATAGAACCGGAAACATCGAGCAAAAACACGAGGTTGCTTTGCTTCTTCTCCCTTTTGTCTATCTCTTTCCCCTTCAAACCAATGTGGACAAGTTTTGTATCTTTATTCCAGGGGCAATCGCTATACTCAAGTGTAACCGAAAACGGTTTATCACCTTTCGCTGCGGGATAATCATAATCGAAATAATTAATAAACTCCTCTACACGCACTGCATCCGCCGGGGGCAGTTGGTTACCCATTATAAATCGACGGCAGTTAGAGTATGAAGCCGCATCAACATCAATTGAAAAAGTTGAAAGCGGTTTTTCTACTGCGTTAAAAAAATCATTTTCAGTTATAAACGAATATTCTTCTGTATTAAAATTCGGCTCTCCCCAGTAGTCGCGCAAAGCACCCGTATTGTAATTTACTCCGCCCATGGTTGTATTTTTATTGATGAGCGGCTTTATTGACATAACACTTACTTCGCTTAGTTCGTATGATTCCGTTATTAAGCCGAAGTCAATTTTTATTGATTGCCCGACGGAAACAACAACATTTTCTTTTTTTTGCTGTGCATAACCTATGTACCGCGCTGTAACCGTATAAATTCCTACAGGCGCCATCTCAATTTTATAATATCCATTAACATCCGTAGCAGCGCCAAGTCTTGTGCCTTCAATAATTACATTTGCACCGATTAACGCCGTGCCGGTTTGGGCATCTGTTACCGAACCTTCTATTGTTCCGGTGCGCTGCTGACCCACAACCAAAGTTGACAATACAATGACTATAAAAACTATTAAATTTTTCATGCCGGGTTCCTTTCATTTTGGAGTGTATACTTTTCACCCGTCAATCAGGTTCCATAGGGCTAAATAATTTGTACTGCGATATGCAAAAGAAGCTATGCAGCGCAGGTGCTACATTAAGGCGATTTTTTGATCCGTTATCCGTTAGCTAACGGAAACGGAATGATTTGTGAAGTGAGAACTGCGCGATACAACGTGTAAGCAGAAATGCAATTCTTGTCATCGATAAAGATGGTATTTTTAAACAGCATTGTTTGATGGCTTAGTCTATCTCAGTGATGTAATGTTGAAAACAATATTGGCGAATAATTTTATTAATCCGCATCCGTTATCTAACCGGCGGCAAACCGGCAAGATGATGCTCCTAAAATAATTTTTATTGGGGCGCATGTTATTGTGTTTTCAACACAACACACCCGCAGCATTTTATTAATCTCCTACAGAGATTAATTGCTATCGATGGAAATTATCATCAACAGTAATTGAACGTCTACAACGTTCACCGGTTTACACAAAAACTTCTCTAATATTTACACATCATCAACTGTTAAAAAAAAGTATTACAAATTTTTTCTCGATAAAAAAATATTGTAGGAATAGCAGATACATATAAATTAAAACTGACAAAGATGCTGATTTATATCATCGTTAACGATGATTTTTTTGATTAGCGCCGTCATTTATGGCGGTGCGGTTTAGCTAAATCCGCATCCGTTTACTAACGCACCGGTAAACCGGCATGCTGTGCGAATAAACTCCACTGAAGCGGAATAGAATTCAACTGCCCTCTTTTTTGATTACTAGATTTCCCCAAAAAATAAAGCTACATTAAAACCAAAATTTTTATTGGGAAAGAATTTGAGAAAGCTATTTTTATTAAATATTCTTTTACTCTCTGCCTTATCTCTCTTTTTAAAGACTGTTGGAATTATTGCGGCTGGCAAGGGGGGAAAGGTCAATGGGCAAAAGTCAATAGTCAATAATCTCTCTTTTTCTTACTCTTACCCTTGCCCTTACTCTTACTCTTGCTCTTACTCTTACTCTTTCTCTTACTCTTACCTTTGTCTGTTTTTTATAATGCGTATAAATTCTCTATCTATTTTTATAAAAGCACAGGAGAACAAACGATGAAAAAACTTTTTTTAATTACCATAATTCTTTTGCTGCTTCTCGTTTTTGTCGGCTGCAAAAAAAACAGTCCCACTGAGCCGCAGCCAACCAAACCGCCCGGCTACCAGGAAGATATTCCTTGGGCTTCTCTTGCAGACAGCCCCTGCCGATGTTCCGCTCTGATCCTCAAAATACAGGAAGATCAAAATGGTTAAATCAAATAAGTGGTCAAATCTCTTCTTTAAACAATAGCTATGAAATAGAAACTAGCCTGTCTATCGGCTCGAATGCATTAATATATTTTACAACTGCTGATAAAAAACATTTCTGCATTGACACAACCGGGAATACAGTGTGGAAAGCAGATCTTGCAATTGATGGAGGAAGAGCACCGTATTCCCCCGTGATTCTTAACGATGGAACTATATTAGCCGCCGATATAAAATACTTATATGCCTTCAGCAATTCGGGAATAGAGAAATGGAGACTTCAATATAACTTTTTAGCCATTCCGACAATAAATATTGGGAAGGATGGTACCATATACATTATCGGAGATTTTTCAACATTATTGGCAGTCTCTCTCAACGGTAGTTTGCTGTGGAAATTAGAAGAACAAAATGCCGGGTGGCGGAACGCAACAGCAATTTCTGCGGATGGAAACACGCTTTATTTGAGCGGCGATAAATTATATGCATTGAATTTACTTGAAAGAAAAATTAAATGGAAAACTACCTTTCAAGGAATATATCCTATGACAGATGTGGACGGAAATGTTTATTGCTTTTCTGTTTCCAACACAGATTCTTCAAGCTTATTTTCTCTGGATGATAGTGGCGATGTTAATTGGGAATTTAGATTTAAAGATTTTGTTAGTGAACTCGCAATGGACAAAGATGGGAATATATATTTTGGCGCTGTCAATGTTTATTCTGTGAATTATAACGGTAAGTTAAAGTGGAAAAAGGATAATATAAATAACTGGCAGCCATTGCTTTGCGATGAAAAAAATAATCTTTATTCAATTTACTTTCAAGGAACCGGATTATCTGTTTGGTGCATTTCGGAAAGTGGTAATGTTGTTTGGAATGCTTTTAACGAAAACTTAAAATATAACCGATGTTACGGAAGTGCATTAGGCTTTAATAAGCTGATTACTCCAAGCTGGGAAAACTCAAAATTGTATATAATAAGATGAGGTTTACACATGAAAAATTTGATTTTAATATCTTTTATCATAGGATTTAATGTTTCCCAATATTGTTAAAAAAATATTTTAGCTGCAAAAAATTTTGAATTATTTCTGGGTTGGAGGGGAATTAGCACGACTTTGTCAGACTCAGATACATTCACAATCCTTTTCCAACGGGTGTATCGAAGCCACTGAGAATGAGTGTACAATGTATAATGTATAATGTACAATTGTTGGCTATCCGGGATTATCTATAGAGTTCCGGTTGTTTTACCTGCCCGCCTCCGGCGTGGATACCTCCACCAGCGGGCGGACACTCAACAACCTATCACCAAAAGGTGGCTGAGTGACCCGTTGAGTAAATCTCAGATATTTCATATCATTTTCCAACGGGGTGTATCGAAGCCACCGCCATAATAAAATTTTTTTTATTCCCCCGGACGGTGTTAAATTAAACCATTCATTGTAAATTACGTTTACAGTTTTTTACATCTTTTTTTTACAATGATTAAAACCCGATTCAACGAAAATTTTATATTCTATTTATTACTTGCCGGTATTTCAAGTTACCTGCTGTCGTTGTTTTTGCTCCAGTTGTTTTTTGGTGTGCTCTCTGTTTTGTGGATTGCCGAAAAAATATCGGAAAAGAAAAAAGCGGTTACTTTTTTTACAATTCTTATTTTAATCTTCGGCGGCGTTCGCCTTTTATCCATCGCCTTTTCGCTACATCCCGATTCAAGCATTCAATCGCTTTACAAAGACGCGCTTTTTTACTTTAGCTTTTTTGCGTTGTCATTTTATTTAAAAGCACTGCCGCTGGAAAAGGTAACAAAAGCCGCCTATGTTTTTGCTTTAGCTGCACTTTTAATGTCGTTAATCGGACTCATTCTTTTCAATTTAAAGGTAGTTGCCAGAACGGCTACTTTTACTACAGGCTATGCTACCTTTTCATCATACATAGTAACCGCACTGGGGTTTCAACTTGTACTTCCGTACAGCAAAGATAAAAAGTACAACTGGATTTTGTGGGCGGTAGGTATTGCTGTTATGCTTTCTGCATTAATAACATCAATGGGCAGGACGAACATTGCTCTTGCCGGGCTTCTGATAATTGCCGCACTTTTTTTAAAAAAGTTTTCAATAAAATCGGCACTTGTTGTTTTTCTGTTAACTGCTTTAATATCTATTTTATCGTTTCAGAACAACGCCGCCGAAATAAAAGACAGAGTTGAAAACCCAACTGCTCTTTCCGATAGAGATATTCTGTATAACGCAGCAAAATATCTTTCGCTCAAACGTCCAGTACTCGGTTTTGGTCCGAGAACATTTCATGATATTTTCCCGTATAGAAATCAACTTACAGATAAAGGCGTAGGAAGCTGGCACAACGATTTTATACAAGTGTATTTTGAAAGCGGACTATTAGGGCTGCTATCGTTTTTGCTTATTATTTTTGTAGTCTGGTATTACAACATTTTGTTTTTGCGAAGAATTAATGATGATAATTTAGCAAACATCGGTCAGGCTATTTTGCTCGGTTTTACCGCGCTTATACTTTCGGCTGTTACCGCTGGGTTTATCGACTCGCCGGTTCTCTCGATAGTTTTTGCATTTTTAATTGCGTTGTTATCGTCGGTAATTTATCATTCGAGTGCCTTTAATATCAGCCTTATAAAAAAGCAGAATTGATTATTTAGAAATGCTTATGCAAAAGCTCGACCTAATAAACGATAAATATATATTG
>JAIOIM010000288.1 GCA_019912505.1 Ignavibacteriaceae bacterium | reverse complement strand
AAATATATAACATTATTGTTAATTTACTATGTTTAGCTATTATCCCTCAATATTAATAGTGATGTTTTAAGGGTTAAATTGCCATCTGCTTTAGCCGATGGATAAAAGAAGAATAAAAGTTATCGGCTTTAACCTCATTTGCTCCCCTTCATGTGGCTAAAGCCAGGCTTGTTTGTGTTTGTGCCTTTATCCGTTCGCTAAAGCGAACGGTAATATTGCCGTCTGCTTTAGCTGACGGAATAAAATTTTGCAAGTTTAAAACTTTCTACTTTCTACTTTCTACTTTCTGCTTTTTCCTTTTCAACTTAATGAGCAAGCCCGAATTTTTTTTCACCTGCAGTAACTTTCAAATGAAGATTATTTTGTCTTGGTGGAAGCGGACACGTTGCATATTTTGAAAACGCACATGGCGGGTTGTATGCTTTATTAAAATCCAAAATTATTTTGCCTGTTGAGTCTGGTTTATCTGTGTATAAAAATCTACCGGCACCGTAGGTTTCCTCTCCGCTTGTTTCATCAGCAAAAATTAAAAATAACTTATCCCCGCTGTCAATTGCATCAAGCGCAAACTGCTTGTTGTCTTTTGTAAATTTTATGTAACCCGGTGAAATTTCGGGTTCAATTGTTCCGAGAACATTTGGAACCGCAATAATTTTTGGCGGAAGGTAGGGAACAAATTTCTCTGTCAGTTTCCAGTCTTCATTTATTGGAAACGACTCAATACCGGGGAAATTTTTTAAAAGCTCAGCATCAAGATCGCGCAGTCTTATTCCGAATTTGTCCCCCCGTTTTATGACAAACCATTTGTAACGTCCAATCGACATAACATCCGCATTGCCCGATAAATCATCTTTTAATATAGTGCTGTCTAAAATTTCATCGTTAACTTTAACCGCCGCACTAAATTTTACCGAAACTGCGCCATCGGTTAAATAAAATATGCCGAGATTTTCAGGCGCTGCATCGGGGAAAATAACTGAATTGTTTTTACCGCTTCCAAAACTATTTGCCCCAGGGTGCAGCCAGAATAGCCCGGCAAGATTAAGCCAGCCTGTTTCTTTTTTTAGGTTATCTACTCTTTTTTTCTGCCATTCCGTTATTTCCTTTTTATATTCGGGTGCAGCTTTTTCTTCAGGCAATTTTTGGCAGCCGTTTATTAGGAGCAAAAAAGGGACAATTAGTAAACCGAAGATTAAATTTTTCATTTTTATTCACTAGTTTTTTTTTGATGATAAAGTAATTATTTAAAAATATCGACTAAAAGATTGATTGTTCGTGCAGATGGTTATAATTTTATAATAATTAATTTAAGTTTTATTTACCGCAATAAAAACCTAAGTAAGGATTAACGACTATGTTTTTCAGCAAATTATTACCTAAAGAAGAAAAATACTTTGAAAATTTTAAGGAAATGATTGGAGATATTTCGGAGATGGCGGACGAAGTTTATAATCTTTTTTCAGCCGATGTACCCGACAAAAATATAATGCTCAGAGTAAAACCAATTGAAAGCAGGTGCGACGCAATTGAGGCTAAAATAATTAAAAGGCTTAACAAAACATTTATTACTCCATTTGACAGAGAGGATGTATTTCGGCTTGTTAAAAGATTAGATGATATTGCCGATATGCTTTTCGGTGCGGCTACAAGGATTGAAATGCTGAATATAACCCACAAAATTAAATACGCAGATAAACTAGCGTTCATTATTAAAGAACAAATATCCGAACTTGATAAAGCAATACAGGATCTAAAAGTAAAAAGTGTAAATGAAATGAAGGCTGTAAAAACGCTTGAAGTAGAAGCCGATAAAATTTACCAACAGGCATTAAAAGAATTATTTGAGAATCCGAACGATGTGTTAAATGTTATAAAGGAAAAAGAAATTCTAGATATTCTTGAAAACACATCCGACAAATGTCAATCGACCGCAAATGTAATTTTAGCCATATTCATAAAAAACGCATAAAATCTATGACTTTTGCAATTATCATTATTGTTCTCGCTTTAGTGTTCGACTTTTACAATGGGATGAACGATGCAGCTAACTCAATTGCCACTATCGTCTCCACCCGCGTATTAAACCCATTGCAGGCTGTTATCTGGGCGGCATCTTTTAACTTCCTTGCGGCGTTTGTTTTCGGCGTTAGTGTTGCAACCACAATAGGCAAAGGTTTGGTAGATGTTTCAGTAGTAAATAATCTTGTAATCTTTGCCGGTTTAGCAGGCGCGGTTTTATTTACCGCAACATCAACACACTTTGGGCTGCCTATAAGCGTTTCTCATTCAATCATTGGCGGGTACGGAGGCGCTGCTATTGCAAAAGCAGGATTTGCCGCTATAATTGTTTCCGGTTATTCAAAGGTTTTAATTTTTATTTTTCTCGCCCCAATTCTTGGATTTGCAATAGCGCTTTTCTTTTCTATTGTTACTTTATGGATTGTTAAAAACCGCTCACCTTACAAGGTAGATAAACTTTTCCGCATTCTTCAACTTGTTTCATCAGGGTTTTTTAGTCTTAGTCACGGTTCAAACGATGCACAAAAAACAATTGGAATAATTACAATTGTTTTATTTACTAATAATTTTTTAGGCGACACATTTTACGTCCCCTATTGGGTTATAATTATCAGTTATACATTTATTGCACTCGGTACATTGATAGGCGGCTGGAAAGTTGTAAAAACCCTTGGAATGCGCATTACAAAACTTACACCTTTTGGCGGGTTCAGCGCAGAAACCTCGGCAGGTTTTACCGTTATGGCGGCGACATTGATGGGAATACCGGTTAGCACTACGCACACAATTACAGGCGCTATTATAGGTGTAGGAACAACAAAAGGATTTTCAGCCGTAAGATGGGGCGTGGCAAAAAATATATTATGGGCGTGGGTTTTAACAATACTCCTCTCAGCAATTTTTGCAGTTATAACTTATTTTATCTCGGTTTATGTAGCGGGACTTATAAAATAATTTTAAAGTCGATAACTAACTCAGTCATTGAATAACTGTATAAACAGTTTATAATTCTTTATTGTATTTTTTATTGAAGTAATTTTTGCCGAGCATTGAACATTCTGCTGAAGTTTCGTTTAGCCAATAAATTTGCATTTAAGATAACCCTGAATATTTGATTTCCACTATTGGGATTTTAACTACACACGCCAAAAACAAATGCGGCAAAGCCAATATTTATTTTATTCTCATCTTCCATTCACTAAATCAAACGGCAATAACTATACATTGTTCATTATACATTGTACATTGCACATAAGTATTGATATCCTTTTTTTTGGATAAGGTGAGTTAATAAATAATTTATTATTTTTCACACAGCCATAAACAATAGCGTGTATGTTATGAATCTTATTAGAAAGATCGGTCTTGTTGCAGGCATACTTGCTGCTGCTGCAATTATTCTTTTTGTAGACATCAACCCTCAAAAACCGGAAATAACAAGAATGGCTGCGGTGGCTGTTTTGATGGCTGTCTGGTGGATTACCGAAGCTGTACCGCTTGCCGCAACTGCGCTGCTTCCGCTTGTTCTTTTTCCTCTGCTCGGACTCCTCGGTGGCGAAGAGACCGCATCTTCTTACATCAACTCGGTTATCTTTTTATTCCTCGGCGGATTTCTGCTTGCTATTGCAATGGAAGAGTGGGGACTGCACACACGCATCGCGCTAAAAATTATAACACTGTTTGGCGGCAGTCCGACATCAATTGTAATGGGTTTTATGACAGCCGCGGCATTTCTTTCAATGTGGATTTCCAACACGGCTACAGCAGTTATGATGCTTCCTATCGGTTTGGCAATCATATCAAAAATGGAAAAAGAATTTGGCGAGGAGAGTACGAAAAATTTTGCAATTACACTTTTGTTAGCAATTGCTTATTCATGCACACTCGGCGGTATCGGTACGTTAATAGGCACTCCGCCCAACCTTGCATTTGTAAAAATTTATGGAATTCTCTACCCCGAAGCTCCAGCAATTTCATTCGGCTCGTGGATGATACTCGCAGTGCCTATTGC
>JAIOIM010000287.1 GCA_019912505.1 Ignavibacteriaceae bacterium | reverse complement strand
CTTCCCGCTAATTTTGATGAACAACTTGCATACATATTATTTACTTCCGGCAGTACAGGCGTGCCGAAAGGCGTGCCGATAACTATGAAAAATCTGGAAGCATTTATTCAAGCTTTCTTAGCCCTCGGATATGATGTTAATGAGAACGACCGATTTATGCAGATGTTCGAACTAACTTTTGACTTTTCTGTTTTTACCACCTTTGCTCCGCTTTGTATCGGCGCATCGGTTCATACAGTATCATCTGACGGAATAAAATTTGCAAATGTATATATAACTCTTGAAGAACAAAATATTACCTTTGCAGCAATGGTTCCTTCGGTCATCAATTACTTGCGCCCTTACTTTGAAGAAATGAAATTTGAACATTTAAAATATTCTCTCTTCTGCGGTGAAGCTCTAATTGCCGAAGTTGCAAAAGAGTGGAAACAATGTATGCCCAAAGGCGTTATAGAAAATGCTTATGGTCCCACCGAAGCTACTGTATTTTGTATGATGTATAGTTGTTTTACGGAGATGGATGAAAATAAGACTTATAACGGCGGGGTTTCGATTGGCAAGGCAATGTTAGCTACCGAGATAATTGTTGTGGATGAAAATTTAAAACCTCTACCTGCAAATACTAAAGGTGAATTGTGTATTGCAAGCACTCAGCTTACTCCAGGTTATTGGAAAGATGTCGAAAAGAACAAAGAAGCTTTTTTCCCGCATATTATAAATGGAAAAGAAAAAATGTTCTACCGCAGCGGCGACTTAGCTTTATATGATGAGCAAGGTGATTTTATGTTCGGCGGCAGATTGGATTACCAGGTAAAGTTTCAGGGGTTTAGAGTTGAACTCGGTGAAATTGAACATCATGCAAGAGTTTTTAGCGGAGTTGCTAATACTGCGGCATTGGTGTATGAAACCGAAACGGGAAATCAAATACTTTATCTTTTACTGGAAAACTATGATGCCGACTTTTTACCGTTGAAAGAATATCTTACAAGCAAAGTGCCTCACTATATGGTGCCGTCAAAAATATTTTCACTCACAGCATTCCCATTTAATAACAACGGTAAAGTTGATAGAAAAATTCTTCAACAAAAACTTAAAGAGCTAGGACAACTGTGAATTTTATTGATGAAGTTAACCTTTCTCCGGCAACAACTGAAGATATAGATATTGTTCTTGAGTCAATTATTGAGGCGGAAAAGAGCAGCACTAATGTTTTAAGTTCCTGCTTAATTTTTAATATTTCAGAAAATGAATTCCGGGAAGTATTAAATACTATTTTGTTAGAGGAGATTGAGGATTGCGAACTTGCACTGAGTGGATACTTGGTTGCCAAATACCGAGATGAAAAAATAGGCGCATTATGTTCTTGGGTGGAAGGGATAAATGGTTACGACAGTGCTATTATAAAAGCAAATTTATTATTTGCTGTAATAGAC
>JAIOIM010000286.1 GCA_019912505.1 Ignavibacteriaceae bacterium | reverse complement strand
TATCTCCACTATTTGTTTTACGAATGAGAGTATGCCGTTGGACGTATAGGCACTGCCGGTTCTAAATCTATTATGAACAACTATTTTTAGTTCGCTTGCAAAAGCTAATAACGGATGATAACTCTTAGCCCCCTTTTTAACCGGATTATACCCTTTGTCTGCATCTTGTTGTTTCCCATAAACAGTTTGTGGAAGAAGAGTTTGAAGCTCTACTGGAAAGAAAACCCCCTGACCGTGAGTATGAAAGAAAAGCAGACGGAGAAGTAGAAGCATATTTGCTTACTTTGTGTTGCAGCGAACCTCCTGAAGGTTTTGCAAAATGGTCGCTTCGACTATTGGCCGATAAGATGGCGGAAATTGAATTGAACGTGTTGTCTGGTCAATGTCTCAAGCGCAATATTGCGGATGTAGCTGTTCTGACAAAAGAAATTAGTGCGTGGCAGCAAAAAAGAAATAATAATAATTCAAAAATAAACTGGCAGTTCACCACGATGGATGCAAGGATTAAGCTTAGAAAGCTGTACCCGTCAATTCAAGAGTGACGAGACACTCTGCCTGGCTACCTTAGAGGAAGTTCCTTTTTCCGAGGCATCGCTTTTTAATTTTCAAAATAAATTGAGGGATCATTTTATAGAGACCGGAGAAAACCTTTTTGAAAAGGTATTCGATTACTTAATAGGCTTAAGTATATTTTGGAAATAAATGCCAAAATATTTTTTAATCAACAGTTTTTTTCAAAAAAAACAGCAAAAAACAAAGCTACTTATTTGTAGCTTTTTAGAGTGGACTCATTAATAATAATTAAATATTCAAATCGCACATAACAAGTTATTCCGATTAAAGTCAACTCGTAATTTAGATGCTTGATAAATTATTTTTAACATCTTTCGGGACGTAGTTATCCCGAAAGAATATGTAGTTTTTTTTTGCGGTGGGTTATCCCAATTTTTAGAGGTTGCAAGTTTTCGTCATTTGGGATATGAAAGATTTGAATTAAAACAAACCTTGCTTTTTACTATGTAAAAAGTAGAGGGAAGTCTTTTAAATAATATTAACCGCGGTGTTGTTTTTTAACAGCTTGCCACGTCCGTTAGCTAACGGACTGATGGATAACACGCCGTTATATGGC
>JAIOIM010000285.1 GCA_019912505.1 Ignavibacteriaceae bacterium | reverse complement strand
TTTTCTCAGTGGTTCTCTGTGCCTGCTCGGTGGTTCTCTGTGTTACTTATTGATTTTTATTACACAGAGTGCCACAGAGATTTCGCGGAGTTACACAGAGAAAAACTTCTGCGTAAGGTTAGCAAAATATAATAACGGATATTAAAAATGATATAAATGAACCGTATATTTAGCAGTGCAATTAAACAAGCAAGTAACAGATTTTAACTTGGCGCGATAATGCCCGCGGTGAGCATTGTTCCGAAGTTTGTGAAAAATATTTTGGTGATACTTTCCTCGATTTTTCGGGGCAGCATTCCCGCTTAGCAGTTTAGTAACATAATAAAACTTCGGGCTTGTATAATTAGCTCAACTTAATTTATCAACAATTAAAAAGATTTTTTGAATGACGAAGGATATGTGATTGAAAAACTTGGAGAAAACTACATTGTTCAAGGAGGAGTAATTGTAAAAGCGAAACCCGTTATCAACGAAGCTCATTTTCAGGATATTCAAAATAAAATCCTTGTAGCTCTCGATGGGGCTAAAGTATCTATCAGGGTGATAATGGCATGGTTTACAAATGACACTTTATTTGACAAATTACTTGAAAAGCATAATCAAGGTGTAGATGTTGAAATTTCGATCTATGACGATGGTGTAAACAAAAAACATGGTGTTGACATTACCAAATTACCTCACAAAAGAATTAAAAGAGGCCAAAGAGGCGGATTAATGCATGATAAATTTTGTGTTATTGATAACCAAGTTGTTGTGACCGGTTCATATAATTGGACTAATAATGCCGAGTTTCGGAATGACGAAAATATAACTATTGAACATGATCAGGCTCAGGCAACAAGATTTTCAGTTGAATATAGACGACTTACAAAATAGAAGTACTGGTGCTAACAGGCGTTTGGCAAAAAAGCGGGTTCAGTGCTTAAATGAAGCTTTGTGTCCGTTAGCTAACGGATTCAGTGCTGGCAGACAGTATAGTGCTTCGAAATCCGCTTCTTCGCCAAGCGCCAAACCGTTAGGGGCAACCTTAACAGAACTATTAATCAATATCACTTCCATCCGAAAGATTCAGATAT
>JAIOIM010000284.1 GCA_019912505.1 Ignavibacteriaceae bacterium | reverse complement strand
TAAAAAGGGGGCTAAGAGTTATCATCCGTTATTAGCTTTTGCAAGCGAACTAAAAATAGTTGTTCATAATAGATTTAGAACCGGCAGTGCCTATACGTCCAACGGCATACTCTCATTCGTAAAACAAATAGTGGAGATATTACCGAAAGAAATAGAGAAAATATTTTTCAGAGCAGACAGCGGATTTTTTAACGGCAGATTATTTGATCAAACAGAGAGAGTCCCGCTGTATCAGTACGCTTGTTATTGTTCAAACTTAGAACTTGCCCCGGCAGCACTGCACAAGAAATATAAAGAACGCTCAACAAGTGAGAACTGGATAGAGCAAGTAAAAAAATCAACTTTTAGCTGGAAAAACATTAACGAATAATTTTCATGCAAATGATCTCTTGTGGCAGATAAGCGTTTTTGCATATAACTTATCTGTAATGATGAGATATAAGATAAAAAAATATTGGAGAGAAGAACACAATACCTTTCGGGATTGGTTTATTGAATTGCCTGCCAAGATAATAACCGGCGGCAGACAAATTAGAATGAAAATATATGAGAACTATTACCGCAAAGCGAACTGGGTTGAACTAGACGAGATGATAACGCAGATAAGAGCATAACAGTAAAAAACTTAGCTTCGGAATTAAATTTTTAACAAAGAGAGTGTCTTGGGTGCACAGCTATCTCTTAAAGGCAAGAAATAAAACACAACCGAACTCCGAGTGCTATTTTTTCGTGCTCGACTAACACTCCTTTTTGAAAGAAATAAGTAAAAATTAAATTGTTTTAATGATAACGGTAAAAGTAATTCAGAATCGGTATCTTTTTTTTCAATTTAGATTTTTAAGTTGTAACGTAAAAATATAACCCGGAACAGCATCGCGTAAATTAAATTTTTTCACTGCCGCACCACCGTAAATGACAATTTATTTTTTTGTTTATACGTATCATAAGTACACCAATAAACTGTTTTTGCAAAGGTACGGGGAATTAATGTACAATGTAAAATGTATAATGTACAATTGTTGGTAAGTTGGAATTTTCTACGGTGTTTCGTCTTCTCACAGGCAAGTGAAGTAAACGGGTGGAATGCAGGGGAGAACCAATTACAGCTAAAAACATTACCGTTCGCTTCAGCGAACGGATAATAATAACAAAAATAATATTGGCTTTAGCCGAATATATTTTTAGCAAATGTGGCTAAAGCCCAATAATAGCGGGCATCAAATCAGTCCGTCATCTGAAGATGACGGCAATGTTGTTTTTTGTTTTTCATTAAATAATAAAAACATTCACAAATTTATTTTATTATATACGGATTATGGGGTTATCATTTATTGCATAAAATTTTTATTGAACTTCTACTAAGTTCCGGGTTGATTTTGGTGTTGGTTGTTTCTACAAATATTAAACTCCGATGGAGTTTGACCCACAGCCTCAAATAATTTGATAGTCACATAAAAGCATATTATTTATGGAGCAGCTAAAACACAATTGAGCAGGGGTTCGACACTTCGGCAAGTGCAGTGCAACTCAAGCTCAGCTGCCAAATGACATTATTAAAAAATAAAAAATTGTGATGTGATATTATAGCCCGGTTTACCGGGCTTTTTTCGTGCAGCGTGCTGGTTTACCGGCACGTGCATTTCGACACGCGCATTTCAACGCACGCATTTCGGCACGCGTATTTAATTATGGAATTAACAATAAAATAATAACGGCGCAGGTTTGCCATACGCCATCTGAAGGAATATATTTTTATTTAATCAGTGTCATCTTCTTCGCTGCCTTATAATCACCGCTTTTTATTTCGTAAATGTACAAGCCGCTTGCCAAACGGGATGCGTCAAATGTTACTTCGTAACGCCCTTTTGTTTTGAAATCATTAACGAGAGTTTTTACTTCTTTGCCGAGTATGTCGTATATCTTTAATGCAACCACACCGTCCTGCGGTATTGCGTAACGAATTGTGGTTGTCGGATTGAATGGATTTGGATAGTTTTGAGATAAATCGTATTCGGTTACGTTTATATTTTCTCCGAGTCCAACTTCCTGTCTTACAGCCTTTGGCAAAATTTCACAGTCCGCGAATTTGGAAGTTACTGAATATATTGCGTCAAAGTTATCTTCTATATCAAGCATTAGTTTTACTGTTCTGCTGCCTATACCGTTTGTATTAACCGAATATTGCAGACTGTTGTATGGAAGAATATTATTTGCACTATAATTTACATCATCAAAAACAGCAATAACCTCATTTGTTGAGGCATCAACTAATTGAACTTTAAAATTAACATACTCATCATTGCTGAATAAGTTACCGGTATTCTCAGTTAAACCGTACTGAACACTATACAAGAAAGAGGAATTATCATTTAGCTCGAACAGTTCGGTTTCAAGATACCGCTTTACATCCTCATTAGAATTTATTTCTGTTGTTTCGGTTATATTTTTAAAATTAATAATACTTCCGTCAACCAAAACGTCACCAACAGTATAGTAAATATTTGCGGACTCTTTATTTACAGTTCCTTCCCTTCCGGAATAAACAGCATTACCGCTTTGCTCTTTGCTTGGGTTATCAAAGTAGCTC
>JAIOIM010000283.1 GCA_019912505.1 Ignavibacteriaceae bacterium | reverse complement strand
TTTTCGAACTTCAAAGATAAGGAGCTTTTCTTATTTCTTAAACTTTCGGATAGTTATGGTTTAGAGTATAAAATTATTAGTTTTATAACAACTTTCATCATCTTATGCTAAGGTACAAAAATGGTAAAGAAACTTTTAGTATTGTTTTTTCTTCTTATGGTTAGCAGCCCATCCAACGCTCAATGGCAGCAAACCTGGTCATCGGGCAATATAAATTACAATAACCTTTCCGGTTGGGCTAACTTCGATAAAGGTACTGATGGTTGGGCAAAAAGACTTTATCTTCTTGATACTTTAAAGTTTCAGATTATGCAGCAGGGTTATTCAACCATACCGGAATATACTTATACTTTTAACGATGCCGAGAGACTTGCGGGTTACCAAATTTATTCGCTTAGTAATGATTTGACGAATGACGGGCACCCTGAATTTTATATTCTTTCTTATTACGGCACGAGTGAAAATTACCGACAGGCTTTTAAGATTTTTGATATAACCACAGGCACAACCCTTTTAGAAAAAGATGATGCAAACTTTTATTACACCTACCCAACAATCTGGGATATGGACAATAACGGAACGCTTGAGTGCCTCGTAACCAAGTATGAATACCCAACATTTGCAAACTTCAGTTTTGAAGTTTACAGCACCGGATTGGTTAGCAGCAAGGATGTTTCCTCGCCTGAAAAATTTGAACTAAAGCAAAACTTCCCAAATCCGTTTAATCCAACAACCGAAATTAATTTTAGTATAGAAACCAACCAGCCTGTAACACTAAAAATATTTGACATCAAAGGGGAGCTGATACGAACTTTAGTAAATGAAACCATGAGCGGCGGCAGCCATACTATTACGTGGAATGGAACGAACGATAAAGGTATACGGCAGGCTACGGGAGTTTATTTTTACGAACTCCGTTCCGAAGCAAAGTTTAATGTAAAAAAAATGTTGCTGCTCAAGTAATTAAACTAACAGACTATATTAATTGTCAACAAGCAAACGAATGTAAAAAATAACTGATAAGGATTTTTATGGAAAACTTTATAATTCCTCAAAATGTTGCAATAAGCGATTCCGGTTTTTTGTTCCAGGCAGCAACCGGTGAGTCGTTTACTTTGAACGAGATAGGAAAACTGATAGTTAAAATGCTACAGGGCAGCTCTACCGTTGAACAAATTGTAGGAAAAGTATGTGAAGAATATGACACCGACCCCCGAACCGCCGAAAGGGATTTTGAAGATTTTATTACCCAACTTAAACACTATTCAATACTGAAGTAATTATGAATATAGCAGTAACAGGCTTAAACGCCACAGATAATCCGGGTCCCGGCGTTCCGGTAATACGAAGCATAAAAGAAGGTGATGGTTTTAAAGGTAACTTAATCGGACTCATTTACGACTCCCTCGAACCGGGAATTTACATGGAAAACCTTGCAACAAAATGTTACTTGATCCCTTACCCATCCAGCGGACTTGAACAACTTTACCAGCGTATTGTGCAAATACATGAAAACGAAAAATTGGATTTGATAATTCCATGCCTCGATTCCGAGCTTTACGGTTTTGCTAAAATTCAGGACAGACTGAATGCGCTCGGTATAAAAACATTTTTGCCAACGATAGACCAACTGAACATTCGCGCAAAAGATAAGCTGTTTGATTTTTGCCAGAGCAGCGGAATAAAAGTTCCAAAAAATATTCTTGCAAACTCATTGCAGGATATGTATTCAATACCAACCGACTTTAATTACCCGATGGCTGTAAAGGGAATTTTTTATGACGCTTACATAGCCCACAATTTTGAAGAGGCTTTATCCGCATTTAACAAACTGCGCGTTAAATGGGGTTACCCTATAATTCTTCAGGAGTTTGTACGCGGTGATGAATTTAACATTGTTGCGCTTGGTGACGGTAAAGGAAATATGGTTGGCGCAGTGCCGATGCGAAAACTTTACATAACCGATAAAGGGAAAGGCTGGGCGGGAGTTACAATAGATGACCCGATATTGATAGAAATATCAAAAAAAGTTATAGGAAAAATAAAATGGCGCAGCGGCATGGAACTCGAATTCATCAAATCTGCCGAAACCGGTGAGTATTACCTTCTCGAAATAAATCCGAGATTGCCCGCATGGGTTTATCTTGCGCCAAGTGCCGGGCAAAATCTTCCTTATGCTTTAGTAAAATTAGCAATGGGGGAAGAAGTAGAAACGATGACTGACTATACTGTGGGAACAATTTTCGTAAGAAGTTCCTGGGACTTGATAACATCAATAAAAGAATTTGAAAAAATAGCAACCTTTGGAGAGTATTAATATGGCTGATAAAAAAAGATACGAACGCCCCGTAATCAACAAACATTATTCGGGTCTAATGAACAAATTCGGAAGCCGCCCTACCACGCAGCCGAAGACAGAAATTGACGGTGTAACTATTAATGAACTTGTAGAAAAATATGGTTCTCCTCTTTATGTTTATTCCGAGAAACAAATAAGAATTAACCAGCGTAATGCGCTTCGTATTTTTAAAACGCGTTATCCTAAAGTTCAGTTTGCATGGTCGTACAAAACAAATTACTTAAGTGCTATTTGCAGTGTCTTTCATAAAGAAGGCTCGTGGGCAGAGGTAGTCTCGGAGTTTGAATACGATAAAGCACGCAAACTCGGTATTAAAGGTGAAAACATAATTTTTAACGGACCCGATAAAAGTCGCAACGCCTTGTTAAAAGCTATAAAAGAAAAAGCAAAAATTCACATCGACCATTTTGATGAACTTTATGAAATTATAGAATTAACCGAAGAGCATAAATTAAAAGCACAGGTTGCTATACGAGTAAATATGGATGTGGGTGTTTATCCAAAATGGGACCGCTTCGGGTTTAACTACGAAAACGGTGAAGCGGGGCAGGCATTAAAAAGAATTATGATGAATCCGAATCTTCAAATTGTCGGGCTTCACGCTCATATCGGCACGTATATGATGACGGCGGAAGCCTACCGAATTGCTGCGTCAAAACTTGCATTGCTCGCCCGTTTTTTGAAAGACGAGTACGATGTAGCAGTAAGTTATATAGACCTTGGAGGCGGCTTTGCTTCGCATAATACATTAATCGGTCAATACCTTCCTGCCGAGGAAGTTGTACCGTCAATGGAACAATTTGCCGAAGCTATCTCTGCCGGTTTGTACGAACTTAATTTTAAAGTTGACGAAATGCCTACTCTCATTCTCGAAACAGGACGAGCGCTAATAGATAATACCGGGCATCTGATCTCAACTGTTCTTGCAAATAAACGGCTTTCAAGCGGCAGACGCGCACTAATTATTGATGCCGGTGTTAACCTTCTTTTTACAGGATTCTGGTATAAACATCCTGTTAGTCCTGCACAAGACAGCGGCGTTAATATTGAGGACACAACAATCTATGGTCCGCTCTGCATGAACATTGATGTTATACGAGAAACAATCAATTTTCCATCGTTAAGAAAAGGAGATAAAGTTGTAATCGATTATGTAGGCGCGTACGACAATACTCAATGGATGCAGTTCATCAACATGCGTCCGAATGTTGTAATGGTAATGGAGGACGGTACAGTGGAGCTTATACGCAAAGCCGAAAATCTCGATTACATTTTGGACAGAGAAGTATTGCCCGAAAAACTAAAACTAAAATAAAAAAACTTTATGCGGCTATTCATCGATTCGATTTTATATTCTTACGCCCAAATTTTTTTCTCTAATAGAAGGTGGTTTGGTGCAGCGGCGTTGGCAGCGACTATTCTGCTGCCGAGTGCGGCACTTCTTGCGCTGCTTGGCGTTATAATTTCAAACACTATTGCCGCACTGCTTAAGTTTGATACTGAAAAAATTAGAAGCGGTTTTTATGGGTTTAACGGAATTTTAATCGGCGCCGCCGCAGCTTATTATTATCAGATTGATTTGTTTTTGCTTTCCCTGATATTGATTTTTATAATCATCTCATTTTTTGTAACTGCTGTTCTCGAAAACCATCTTGCGGTTGCTTTTAATCTTCCCGGTTTAAGTCTGCCGTTTGTTCTATCCATCTACATATTTATAATTTTTTTATCAAACTATGATTTTATAAACGTAGTAGGCAGTCACCAGGCAGACTCTGAATATTTTTCTTTTCTGCCTAATACAGTAACTTATTATTTCAGATCGCTCGCATTAATTTTATTTCAGCCGAATATATTATCCGGGGTTATAATTGCAATCGCACTTTTAATTTTTTCAAGAGTACTTTTTACGTTAAGCATATTTGCATTCGCTCTTAATTATTTTTTTCTTGGGTTAATTCTTCCTGACTTAAAAGATAGTTTGATAATTCTTTCAAGCTTTAACTC
>JAIOIM010000282.1 GCA_019912505.1 Ignavibacteriaceae bacterium | reverse complement strand
GGGTATTCTCCTATTATTTCAATCGAGTATTTTGCCGCCGCAAATATTTCGTCAATAGTCCCAATTGTGTCCAGTGAGTTTCTTAACTCAAAACTTACGTTGCCGATTTTTTTTGTTAGCTCTTTTAGTAATCTTTCAATCTCTCGTTTTTCGGCAAAAGAGAGTGAGACTATCTCATTGTTTAATTCTAAGGTTTGTTCCGGTTCAATATAAACAGTTTGCCCGGTAGCAGATTCTGAATGGATGAAGCCTCGGAGGTGGCGTTTGCGTTCAACTTTAATCGGTATAACTACCCTGCCGTCACGGAGCGTTAAATAGTCTTCACGAACAATATCGCTGTCTGCCAGGCTTTTCATCAGCCTGTTTACGGTTTTAACCAGGTCTTCTTTTTTTTTGCGAATGTCTCGACGAATTTCACCGAGTTTTGCACTTGCATTTTCTTTAACCTCACCGTTTTCATCGATAATATTCGAGATGTGAAGTTCAAGAATTTTATCAACATAAAGACCAATTGCCAGTGCCTCTAAACCGGGAGCGTTATCTTTATTATTTTTTAAATAGTGGAAAATATTTCGGGAAGTTACTGCAAGTTTAAGAACATCTAAAATTTTCTTTTCTTCAAGAACAGCGTTTTCGATACGACTGTTGGCAAGTAAAACATCAAGCTCGGGTATAAATTCAATCGGTGGGTAATCGTTTTGTATTAAAATATCTTTTGCTTCTGAAACAAGTTTTCCCCTTTGCTGTGCCTCGTTAGTGCTTAAATTAGGAAGTGTAGTAAGGATGTTATTTTTGCCACGTTCGGTAATGCTGTATTTTGATATGTATTGTAGTACTCTCGGAAATTCTAATTTTTGCAATACATTGGGGGAAATCATTTAGTTGAATCTTTATCGTTTATATATTCTTTAATTTTCTTTTTTGTAGCGGGAGTATATTCATTAAGCAAATTTACGGTTTCAGGAATTAGTGAAAACACATTTGAATAAAATATTGAATTTTCTTTTTCTTTTTGGTTAGGGATGTCAAAAATATTTAAAAGATAAATTGCGGCACCTGCAAAAAATAAAATTTGTATCGCTCCTGCAATTCCGCCAGCTAACTGATTTACAAAATTATTCACTTTATCGAAGGGATGAACAAGGCGTTTTATTATCGAAGCTATTAACACAACAGTTAAGAAAATAATAATACCGCCCATAATACGGGCAAAATAAATTTCTATATCAAATACTCTTTCAATCATTCCGCCTAATTCAAATGCGTATAAAGATGCAAGAACAATTGCGGCAACGAATCCTGTTAGTCCAATTATTTTTCGTACAAAGCCGTCTTTATATCCAAGCAAAAACCCAATAATTACTGCAACTGCTATTAAAATATCTGTAATGCTCAATTGTCGTCCAATAAATTTTCTACTATACTTCTAACTGACTTACCATCTGCTTTTCCTTTTAGTTGTTTCATAGCCTCCGGCATAAGTTTAGGAAAATCTGCTTTAGATGAAGCACCTATCTCACCGGCGATACGTTTTACTTCGTTTATTATCTCTTCTTCGGTTAGTTGCTTAGGGAGATATTCGCTCAATATTTCAAGTTCGCGTTCTTCTTTTTTTGCTAATTCTTCACGCCCTGCGTTACGAAATTGCTCAATGGAATCTTTTCGTTTTTTTGCCGCAGTAGTTAGCATTTTTAATTCTTCATCCGGTGTTAATTCTTTTGCGGCGCCGCTTTTTTCAAATTCAAGTATCAACGCTTTTATAGAGCGGATGGTTTCTAATTTTAGTTTGTCGCCTGACTTCATAGCGGCTTTTAAATCTTCATTTATTTTTTCTTTTAGTGTCATTTTCTTTTGCCTATATATTGAAAAAGGCAGGTTGTTAAAAACTAACCTGCCTTACAAAAAATAAATATACTTAACTTTAAATTTTTATGTTAGACGAATAATTAATACGCAAACAGAAAGCTTTCCTCA
>JAIOIM010000281.1 GCA_019912505.1 Ignavibacteriaceae bacterium | reverse complement strand
CCGGAATATCATTACTAGAAAAAATATGGCGCATCCTCATTTCGCTAAGCGCAATAATAAGTGCAATATATATTCCCGTCCGCCTGGTATTGCCGCTTGGTAATCAATATATTTTTGAAGTGTTCGATTGGGTTTTTACAGTAATTTTTGCAATTGATTTTTTTCTGAACGCTTTTTCAATAACCAAAAGCGAGTCAGAAATTGAAGAAAAAACAATGGCAAAAAGCACCTGGCTTGCCATAGATTTTTTAGCATTCTTCCCGTTTGTATTGTTCGGTGGCGTTACTTTTTACATGATCCGGCTGATAAAACTATTCCGTATAGGACGGTTTATGCACGAGTGGAAGCGCAATCAAATAAAGTTCTCTGATTACCTTTCATTTTCTTTTTTTCTTTTTTGGTTATTGATAACATCGCACTGGCTTGCCTGCGGATGGTTAGCGCAGACGAAAGCCGTTCAACCAGATAACGCAGTGGCAACTTATGTTACCGCTTTATATTGGGTAATACAAACTTTAACAACGGTTGGTTATGGAGATGTCCCATCGGTGACGACCGGACAAAAAATTTATACGATAGTAGTTATGCTATTTGGTGCGGGAGTTTACGGCTACATCATTGGCAGCGTTGCCAGCATTTTATCACAGCAGGATCCATCAAAAGCATATTACACAAAAAACATTGACCGCTTAAAAGCATTTGTAAAATATAGAAAACTTCCGATTGAGCTTCAGAATAAAATAAAAAATTATTATACCTACGCCTGGAAAAGAAGACTTGGTTTTGATGAATCGAGCTTACTTACATCGTTACCGCCGGCTTTAAAAATTGAAACCGCCCTATTCTTAAAAAAAGATATGTTGGATAAAATTCCGATATTCGATAACGCACCCGACAATTTTAAACAAGAGGTTGCTTTAAATTTTCGCTCAATGGTTTTTTCACCCGGCGATCTTATCTGTCGCGAAGGCGAGATAGGAAGCGAAATGTATTTTATTATTCAGGGTGAACTCGAAGTAATTTCGGGTGACGGCAAAAAAACAATTGCCGTTTTAAGAGACGGCAACTTTTTTGGTGAAATTTCGTTATTCAAAAACAGCCCGCGTACTGCAAACGTAAAAGCCGTTACTTATTCCGATCTATATATTTTAGAGAAGAAAATTTTTGAGCAAATACTTTCCCGGTTCCCCTCTGTTGCAGAGCAATTGCAGGCAGTTGCAAATGAACGGAATGAGGAGTTTAAATGATTAGTTTCTTAGGAAAATTTTTGGAATAACTGTATTTTTGATACGTTGATTATTTAAAATTTTTACAATCTGGTCATCAAAACAGAAGACCACACACGGAGAAACGAATATGAAAAAAAATTCTAAAACCTCATTCGAAACAAAATGTGTTCACTCGGGAATTGATGAATATGAATTCGGTTCCGTCGTCCCTCCTATTTATCAAACCTCAACATTTAAATTCAAATCGGCACAACACGGCGCTTCATTATTTGCCGGTGAAGAAAAGGGCTACATTTATACACGCTTAGCTAACCCTACAGTTGAAGCAATGGAAAACTCGATTGCTGAGCTTGAAGGCGGATATAAAGCACTTGGCTGTGCAAGCGGTATGGCTGCTGTTAGTACGGTATTTGGTGCATTAACATCTTCCGGCGATCATGTAATTTGCTCGGCTGCTGTTTACGGACCAACCACAACTTTATTAAATGCAATTTTCAAACGCTACGGTGTTGAGTCTACTTTTGTCGATACCTCAAACACTCAGGCAGTGAAAGATGCTGTAAAACCAAATACAAAAGTTATATATATTGAAACTCCGGGAAACCCCACGCTTGCAATTTCCGACCTAAGTGCTATTGCGGAAGCAGCGCATAAAAATAACGCTGTAGTTGTTGTTGATAATACTTTTATGAGCCCTGCATTACAGCGTCCGTTTGAATTCAGTGCAGATGTGGTTCTTCACAGCTTAACAAAATTTTTAAACGGGCATGCTGATGTTATAGGCGGTGTTATTGTTGTTAAGGATGAAGAAACATACAAACACTTCCGCAAAACATTAAGCCAACTTGGCGGCGTTATTGATCCGTTTAATTCTTTTCTTGTTCACAGAGGAATAAAAACTCTTTCGATACGCATGGAACGTCATTGCGAAAGTGCAATAAAAGTTGCCGAATATCTCGAAAAGCATCCCGTAATAAAATGGGTTCGCTACCCGGGTTTAAAAAGTCATCCACAGTATGAATTAGGCTTACGCCAGCATGATGGACACGGCGGAATGATTACGTTTGAAGTTGAGGGGGGAATTGAAGCCGGACGCGTGATGATGAATTCTGTAAAACTTGCCCAGATTGCAGTAAGCCTCGGTGGTGTTGAATCATTAATACAACATCCTGCAAGCATGACTCATTATTCTATGGGTAAAGAAGCCCGCGAAGCAGGAGGGATTTCCGATGGGCTTGTCCGTTTTTCAGTAGGTATTGAAAACGTTGACGAAATTATTGCTGATCTTGATTTTGCATTGAATTCAGTTAAAGAATCATTAACAAAAGCTGCGGTGCCGTCAGTTTAATTGATGAATCGCTCATTTTATATATTGTTGATTTTACTGCCGTTTGCATTTTACAGCTGCGGCGGTAATTCCTATATTATCGATAAACCCATCTCATTTTCAAAGCAAAGAGTTGATCTTACAAAAGAATATATAAAAGTGCATTACGGTATCGATGCACAAAATATTTCCATCGAGCCTAAAGTTATAGTACTCCATTGGACAGCGATTGATGACTTCGAGGCATGTTTTAATCTTTTTAACATGGAAACTTTAAACGGCAGCCGCCCCGATCTTGAAGCCTCCGGGCAGGTTAATGTTGCAATTCAATTTCTTGTTGACAGGGACGGCTCGGTTTATAGACTGATGCCGGAGACGGAAATGGCAAGGCATTGCATCGGACTAAATTATAATTCTATCGGTGTTGAAAATGTTGGCGGAGAAAACAATGTCGATAATCTTACCGATGAACAAATAGCCGCTAATATAAAACTTGTTAAATATCTGGTTGAGAAATACCCTGGTATTCAATATGTAATCGGTCATCTTGAATACAGATTACTTGAAGGGAGTCCGCTCTGGTTAGAAAAGGACCCCGAATACCGTACTATTAAATATGATCCTGGGAAAAGATTTATGAATGCCGTGAGAAATGGAGTGATGAAATAAAATTACAGGGAGTTGAGGAATTTCAAAAATAAAAACAATCTCCTTTTTCTCTTCACCATAACCTGCCGATTAATTGTCTTTTATTAAACTTATACT
>JAIOIM010000280.1 GCA_019912505.1 Ignavibacteriaceae bacterium | reverse complement strand
GATTAATGATGCTTAATAACTCTGCAAGCTCTTCTTTGCCAATGGTATCTATCTCTTTCAACATCGATTCTGATAGTGAATAAATAACTCCGAGCGGGTTTTTCATATCGTGTGACGCGATTGCCATAAACTCGTTTTTGTCTTCGTTAAGTTTGTGAAGAAGGGTATTGAGATGTTCAACTTTTTTTAGGTATTGGTTTAGTTCGTTTTCTTGTTTCGATCTTTCAACAGCGTAACGGATGGCTCGACCGAGCAGCACAGAATTAAATGAGCCTTTAACAAGATAATCATGTGCACCGTTCTGAATTGCATTTATGGAAAAATAATAATCGTTATTTGCGGTAAGAACTAATATCGGTATTCGGCGTCTAACTTTTTTTAGCGCAACAATATTATTCAATCCTTCGCCGTCGGGCAAGGAAAGATCTAAAAGTACAAGATCGCATGGGTGTTCACTTAACAAATTTACGGCTGCCGATATGGTTGAAACTTGATTAACTTCAAACGCTTCTTCGGAAGCGGAAGCAAGCATCTTTCGAATAAGCATTGCATCCGTTGCATTATCTTCAACTAAAACTATGTTAATTCTATTGTTCACCATTTTTTCTTTTTTGTTAAATAATTTTAGTAAATGCACACACGCATTCGCTTAGAGTTTTGCGGACATTCATCTCAGCTCAATTGTAAGCGGCTGAAAAACAGACTATAAGATAATCGTTTCTTCCGCATAGTCATCGTAGGTTTCAAATACTCGAACGCGTATGGTTTTTATGTTTGTCGGCAAACCCGATTTTTTTATCTCGTTTAAAATATAGAGGCAAATATTTTCAACAGTGGATTGAAAATTGACAACTACATGTTTGCTGTCCATTTTTTTCAAAAACTCAATAATTTCTGTGTCGCCGCTGTAAACCATAAACGCATGATCAAGTGTTTCAACTATCGGGCGCACGATTTTTTTTAGATCATAATAATCCATTACCATACCGCTCGGCTGCACTGCACCTTCCAACTCAACAAACATACGGTAAGAGTGTCCGTGAATATTTTTACACTTACCGAAATGCTCCGGCAGTCGGTGACCCATATCCCAGTTAAATTCTTTTGCAATTTTCATCATACACCTTTAGTTGCAGCTTCCCAAATAAACTTATGCATTTGAAGCTGGAACCTTACATTTAATTTATCTTCAAGCATCCACTTTACAACATCTTTGGGGTCAAGCGTTCCGAAAACAACCGAAAATAAAACGCCTGCTTTATTGGTAAGATTGTATTCATCAATAATTTGTTTTGACCAGTCGTAATCTTCCTTTGACCCTAGTACAAATTTTATTTCGTCTGTGGGTTTAAGGTAATTAATATTTTCATAAAAGTTTTTTTTAACCATTCCGCTGGAAGGGCATTTCAAATCCATAATAATCATTACGCGCGGGTCTATTTCTTTTATAGGCAGGCTTCCGCTGGTTTCTAACATTACCTCAAATCCATTATCCGCCAGCGTTTTCATGAGTAATAGAGATTCCGTTTGCACCAGCGGTTCACCGCCGGTAATTTCAACCAATGTGCAGTTATATTCTTTAACCCGCATAACAATTTCATCCAGAGAAAGCTCGGTTCCTTTATAAAAAGCGTACTCGGTATCGCAATATTTGCAGCGAAGGTTGCAGAAGGTAAGACGAACAAATACGCAGGGTAAACCTGCTTTGCTGCTTTCTCCCTGAATTGAAAAATATATTTCGTTAACTGTAATCATCTAAAAAAGCTTAAAATCATTCATTTTCGCATAAAACCGGGGAATCAAAATTACAAAAGTAATATTTGACATCAAACACCGGATTCTATATATT
>JAIOIM010000279.1 GCA_019912505.1 Ignavibacteriaceae bacterium | reverse complement strand
TGAAAAAAATCTTGAGAAGTATAAAAAGATAGAAGAGTTTTCAAAATTAATGGGCGCTGATTTTTATCCAGCCGGTCGCGGTATAGGGCACCAAATTATGTGTGAAGAAGGTTACGCCTTTCCCGGCACTATGGCAGTAGCTTCTGATAGCCACTCAAATATGTACGGCGGACTTGGCTGTCTTGGTACCCCTATCGTCCGTACAGATGCAGCAGCAATATGGGCTACCAGCCGCACCTGGTGGCAGGTTCCGCCGATTGCAAAAGTTGAGTTAAAAGGTAAACTTCAAACCGGCGTTACGGGCAAAGATGTTATCATAGCGCTCTGCGGATTTTTTAATAACGATGAAGTATTAAATCATGCAATTGAATTTGGCGGTGATGGAGTGCAATATCTTACTATCGATGAACGGCTTGCAATTGCAAATATGACAACCGAATGGGGAGCACTTGCCGGAGTTTTTCCAATTGACGATATAACAATTACCTGGTTAAAAAAACGTAATGAATTTATAAAAGTTCGCGGGCTCGAAGGTGTACCTTCTGACAAAGACGGTAACGGGAAACAGCCGAGAATTAACGATAGCACAATAGCTAAACTTTCGGCAAATATTCCTGCCGCTGATAAAAATGCTTTTTACGCAAAAGAATTAACAATCGATTTATCATCGGTTCAGCCATTAGTGTCGGGACCTAACACCGTAAAGGTTATGAACCCAGTTGCAAAACTGAATGATACCAAAATTCAAAAAGCATATCTCGTCTCGTGTGTTAATAGTCGTGCGGATGATTTAGCTGAAGCGGCTAAAGTTGTTAAAGGAAATAAAGTTGCCGACGGCGTTCAGTTTTACATTGCCGCTGCATCAAGTGAAGTGCAGGCAGAGGCAGAAAAACGGGGTGACTGGCAGACCTTAATTTCAGCTGGCGCAATTCCTCTTCCGCCTGGTTGCGGACCATGTATCGGACTTGGAATCGGTTTGCTTGAAGACGGTGAAGTAGGCATCTCGGCAACAAATAGAAACTTTAAAGGAAGAATGGGTTCGCGTGATGCCCAAGCATATCTCGCATCCCCCGCTGTGGTTGCTGCTTCGGCAATTGCAGGCAGTATATCATCACCCTGGAATTTTGATGACACTAAAATTCTAGGTGCAGTAAAAATAAATGAAAAAATTGAAGCCGATGAAGTTAATGTAAAGATTACTGAAGGCTTCCCTGAAATTATTGAAGGCGGTTTAATTTTTTGTCATCAGGATAATCTTAATACCGATGGTATTTATCCCGGCAAGTACACTTACATTGATGATTTTACCCCAATGCAGCAGGCAGAAGTAGTAATGGAAAATTACGACACTGAATTCGGAAAGATGGTAAAAGAAGGTGACGTACTCGCAGGCGGGTTTAACTTCGGCACAGGCAGCTCGCGCGAGCAGGCAGCAACCGCGTTAAAGTATAGAGGCATCCGTTTGGTTATTGCAGGTTCGTTTAGCGAAACATATAAACGTAACGCTTTAAATAATGGTTATCTTACAATAGAATGCCCGAAATTAATAATCTCGTTAAAAGAAAAATATGGTAAAGAAAAACTAACCGTAAAAACCGGAAAAAATATTGTAATTAATTTTGCTAATTCTTCAATCACTTTTGATGGTGAAAAATTTAAGATTGATCCGGTTGGTGAAGCAGCCCAGGAAT
>JAIOIM010000278.1 GCA_019912505.1 Ignavibacteriaceae bacterium | reverse complement strand
TTTATTTGGTATTGCGGCAGCCGGAACACTCAGTCACCTATATTTAAATGAGATGCAAGGTCATCGAGTTTTTTCCCGAACAGACGTGAGGGAAAAAGTATCGAGATGCCGGAAGTGAGGTAGATTGAGATTATGTGCCGGTACTTCAATACACACCGACACGAATTTCACGGATTTACACGGAAAGGTTTTCCAAATAGCACTGCGTTCATCTGCCACATCCGCGAAATCTGCGTGCCAATAACACCTCCTAAAATTAGGCAGAACTCACCCTGCCCTCTCTTAAAAAGAGAGGGTAAAAGCTCAGCATTACAAACTTGTTTTTGTTTTCTTCAACTTGGCGGAAACTTAGAGTTTATTGAGTCCTCGCATAACGGCACCTCCTCTCTTTTTAAGAATGGGGGACGGGGGGTGAGTTCGTGCGTTTATCTTTGTGCCATTAACCCACGACTTAAGTCGTGGGTTAACAACAACCTATTATTATACGAAACCGTTTCAACGGTTTATATTTCTATCTCAAATTGAATTGTTGACCTTTTTAGAGCGGACTCATACATAAAACTAATCCGGTGCTTGATTATTAAAATTTATTGATTTAAGTTACAAACGCATAAAATGTATTAGGTTTAGAACGAGTGCTTAATGATGTATTAAGCAGCGAAGGTATTAAAAGTTGAAATAATTATTTTTATTAATAATTCAGACGGGTGCGTTATCAAGAAAAAATCTTTTCATATTCTAATGAGCAATTATGCCGCTCTACTTTTCGTTCCGCGCAGCGCGGAATATTCTCCTCTTGAAGGTTCTCTAAAATTGATACTCATTTCTGATTTTTGTCTTTCTCTGCTTCGTTTTAATTATCAATTTTATTTTGGGACTTTATAAAAGTTGAATAATTTAACTAAAATAAATTTAGTAAATGGCGGTGTTGATACGGCAAAGAGTCCGAAACTATTAGACCGGGTAAAAATAGAGATGCGCGTAAAACATTACAGCCGCCGCACGGAAGAAGCATACGTAGGCTGGATAAAAAAATTTGTTTTATTCAACAAAAAACGCCATCCGAAAGAGATGGGGGCTGAAGAAATCAAAAAATACATCTCCTATCTTGCGCCAAATCAGCAAGTTTCATCATCAACACAAAACCAGGCATTGAATGCAATTCTATATTTATATAAAAATGTTCTCAAGAAAGAAATTAAGTTTGTAGACGGATTCGGTTACATTAAGCGTATTAAGCATTTACCGGTAGTATTTTCAAGAGATGAAGCTATTGCAATAATTAAAAAGCTACACAGGGCAGAACAATTAATTATAAGTTTACTATATGGAACCGGAATGCGATTAGGAGAAGTCAGCATACATTTAGGCATAGTTTTGCAACTCATTTATTGGATTCGGGACAAGATATTCGGACGATTCAGGAATTATTAGGTCATAAAAGCATAAAGACAACCATGATATATACGCATGTTTTGAAAACAGTTTTAGGAGTAAAAAGTCCGCTGGATAACATTCTTTAATACGTGGAATGTTATCCCGCCGAAAGTTTAGAGATTGAAATGAAAACAAAGATTTTTATAGAATATAGTACGCTTCCCGCCGGAATACTATACGCAATATTGGCGGGTTAATTAATAGTTAGGTTTTATCTTTAGAGGGATTTATGACAACCATTAGATTATTTATTCTGACATTAATGTTAATAGCATTTTTAATTTCTTGCAATTCTGATGATGAGAATGAAATCATTAATAATCCACCTACAAATAATGTTGATACTCTGGGAAATCTTTATGGCCACATTCAATCAACAGAGGGGCATATTAAAGATGCGTATGTAACTCTTGCTAATAGTTCAACTTTTTCTGATAGTAATGGTAATTTTATTTTTTATGATTGTGCAAAGAAATCTTCAATACTTTCAATTTATCATTCTGAATTTGAGGCATACTCAAACACTATAATGATAACTGATTCATTAAATCTTGTTATCCCACTTTCAAGATTAAAATATGACTACTTCCCTCTCAAAGTAGGAAATCATTGGCAATATCATCACATTTATTCAAGTTGGTCTGCTGGTGGTGGTGGTTCAAACCCGTCGAAAATTGATTGGGAGGTTGTAGAAAAATCTGGGAATTATCCTAAGTGGATATTTAAACTGAAAGAAACTATTTATGACTCTACTTACAATTCAATTGCTGTTGAATACTTTTACATTAATTGTGATAACAATGATACAATATCAATTAATGGGACAAGTATATTAATGCTATCTGCCAATAAATTTCAAAGATATTACAGTACAACTTATACTAATTCAGTATACTCCCAATCTCCACCAAATTCAATTTATCAAAGAAATATTGGTTTAATTGAATATAATTATGGTTGGTCTGGCGGTCAAATGGGCGCACAATGGTGGTGCAAACTAATTAATTATTCTTTGCAATAAAACCTAACCAGTTAGCCCAATTAAACCCAACACGTAATTTAGAAGTTCGGTAAAATATTTTTAATCTCTTTCGGGGCGTAGTTATCCCGAAAGAATATGTTGGTTCTTTGCGGTGGGGGTATCCCAAGTTTTCGTCATTTGTGTTATGAAAAATTTGAATTAAAACAAACCATGCTTTTTACTATGCAAAAAGTAAAAGGAAAATCTTTTAATTAAAATTAACCAAGGTGTTGTGTTTTAACAACTTGTCACGTCCGTTAGCTAACGGAC